>CAVGVF010000009.1:0-33200 GCA_963632615.1 uncultured Eubacteriales bacterium | reverse complement strand
CTTGCAATGTTGGATATTGTTTACCCACTGAAGCCAGCCCTTCTGGATATTGGGGGTCTGCATGTGTCAAAGTTCCTAATTCAAACACGACACAATGGAAATCAGAAACAACAGGTTTCAACTATTCTGAAGCAGGAATTGTAAACTGTACTATAGATACCTCAAAACGGTCTGGAACGGGCTGTGCATCACCGAGCACATCTGCCAGCAGTTCATGTCGAGCTGAAAAGGTAATAGGCAGTTCTCCATATGAATTAGATGATGGAAAATGGTAAATATAAAGAGTGTTTTTATAAGGAGGTGATGTATAACTCTTAAAAATAAATTATCGTAAAGCCAAATCAAACCGCAGCTCTCCCCCAAGTTTGCTGCGGTTTTTCTTGCTCTCGGAAAATATAAAATTTTTTGCCTTTGTCTAAATTATATTACTTGACAAAACAAAATAAATATGTTAAGAATAGACAAAAGAATAGAAAATAAGGATTGTAAAATGTCTAATGAACCTAAAAAAGAAACAACCCTGCGCAGAAGTTTTGCCATGCAAAAGCCGGTGGTGTTGGCGCACAATGAAACGGTTGCCGTAATGAGCAGACCGCTTGCCAATGCTTATTTTAACGGGGAAGTGACTAAGTTTGAAGGTAAAGTTATCAGTGCCGGCAAAGAGGCCGTAAATGTGCAAACTCCTAGCAAAATGGCTATGTATGCGGCCGAAAAAGGCGGCTACAGCAGTCTTGCTTCCGGTCAAAATGAAACGGTTAGAGTGGATGAACAAAAAATCAGCCGCTTGAATGCAAATATCAATATAGCTGCGCTGAACCGTTCTAAATCCTATTCTTAATAAATATGCTTTCCTCCTTATATAAAAAAATCCCTGCCGGAAAATGACAGGGAATTTTTTTTATATCTTATAAATCACAATTATAAATCGCAATGTCCGCTGATTTCATGATCCAGCCGCTTTTCATGCAGGCCGTACGGGTCTTGGTGCACAATTATCTGCGCCTGCGGAAATTCTGCCAAAATCTTGGCTTCTACCGCGTCAGAAATGTCATGGCTCTGCGACAAAGTCAAATCTCCGTCCAATTCCAGATGAATCTCGATAAACATCAGCATTCCGGAAACCCGGGTGCGGAAATCGTGATAGCCTTTAACCTCCGGCACAGTCTGCACCAAAGCAATAATTTTGTCTTTAATCTCTTCATCTACTTCATGGTCGGTAATTTCTTCCAACGCCTTGAGGGCGATGCGGCCGGCGTTCCACAGCAGATAAACCGAAATCAAAACGGCAGTCAGACTGTCAAACCATTGCCAATCCAAATATTTTACCACTAAAAGCGAGGCGATAATAGCACCGTTGGTCAGCAAATCCACCGTGTAGTGCGCGCTGTCGGCTTCAATCGCCTGCGAGTTGGTCTTTTTGACAACAGCAGCCTGAAAACTGATAAGCGCTACCGTCAAAACAATGCTGATGCCCATAACCCATAAGCCGACTGCGGTTTGCGTCACCGGCTGCGGCGTGATAAAACGGCAGATTCCGTCATACAGAATAAAACCGCCCGAACCGACAATAAAAGCCGACTGCACCAAAGCGCTGACCGCTTCCGCCTTGCCGTAGCCGTAACGGTGCTGTTCCGTCAGAGGCTTGTTGGCAAATTTTACGGCTATCAGCGATATGGAAGAGGATATAACATCAGTCAGACTGTCAACCATAGATGACAGCACCGAAAGCGAACCGGTTACAATCGCTGCTCCGGCTTTGATGAGGCTCAGCGCCACCGAAACGCTGATACTTGCCGTGGCGGCAAAAGTTTTTAGTTGTTTTAAGCTGTGTTTGTCTGTTTTATAATTGTTCAAGAATTTTCTCCATATCCGCTGCGGAAATTTCCAAAACTTTATGATTATAGTATTTGGCCGCCAGTTTTAAGTGCGCATTTTGGTTGTCTTCGGCAAAATCCAAAACCGCATAAGCTTTGCCGTTTTCTTTATACAGCGACAAAACCACGCTGTTATTATCTTCAACATAAAGTTTTTTAGACAGCACCGGCTTGGTTGTCAAAACAGTGTTTGCCGGAGTTATTTCCGTGTTAAGGGCGTATTTCATAAGATATAGCAGCTTTTCTTGCTCCGGCGCATAGTTGCTTGGCGAATAAAGCCGCCCGTAGCGCAAATCCCATAGTTTGCTGTATGTCCATTTGCGGTAGTCTAAATCCATATCCACAAAATCGGCGCTGATTTGCCAAACTTGGAACTGATTTTCAAATTTTATATATGCCGCCTTGGAGCCGCGCCCCAAATCAATGTTGATATCGCCCAAATCAAAACGCTGTATAACTTTGTCGCCGGCTTTGAGCTCAATTTCTATGGCTTTGGAATTTTTATCGTCCAGCGGCGCCAGATTGAACATGCCGAGATTTTCGGCTTTGTTGGTTTTGCGCTCAAAAAACTTGGCATCGGCCAGAGTGGTCAAAAGGCGGCGGATTCTTTCTTGATATACCGGCGCATCGCGGTGTCCGTCCAAAACCCACAGGCCGTTGTCTTTGATAAAGGTCAAGTCTGCTTGATTGGATTTCAGATTGATACGATCCAGGCTGTTCAAATTCTTTTCCACCTGCGGAAAGGCGTTTTTCCCTTCATAGGCGTCAACGCTGCTGTAATCGGCAATATACACCGAAAGCAAAGCGCAGGCAAAAATAAGCAGGCAGCCGCCGCTGAGTTTAAGCAGTTTTTTATCAATCTTGAAGCAAAGCTTTGAGCCGGATTGGCGGCATTGCAGATAGTGTTTGAGCTGTATCATCAGCAGTATCAAAACCAGCAATGACGGCACAGCCAGCAGGTTTATCAGGCTTACCAGATTGTCTATTCTGCGGATATCGGCAAAAGCCTGCTCGCGGATGTCGCTGAGCTGTTGGCGCAGCTCGTTGAGCTGAGTGCGGACTTTGGCGATGGCGGCAAGTTCGTCGGCCGTAAAGTTTTCACGTTCTTCAAAGTCTTTTTTGTTCCAAACTTCCTGCATGGCGGTTTTGGCTTTGTTGATTTCGGCAAAAATCGCCTCTTCTTTTTGCGTAAAACGCAGAGAATTTAAGCGCCGCATGGTTTCTATGCCTCTAAACGGGTGGCTCTGCGCTGATTTGCCGCGCAGCTCAAGCAAATCTTTGCTGCCGGATAAATAATCTAAGGCATTTAGCACAAAATTGGCGTTGTCAAAGCTTTCAACCAAATATTCAGAGCCTAAAAACGAATGTTTGCTGCTCCAAAAAGTATCATATATAAAGTCGGTGTCGGCCACGGCAATAAGGTCAAACGGATTGTCTTTTTCCTGCCCGACAATTTCGGCGGCAATGATTTTTTGATTGTCATCCGGCTGAAAATAGCGCAGGATTTCTTGCGGATTAAGGCCGTCTATAACCACGCTCGCCGGCATAATTTCCGAGATTTCTCCGGCACGCAGCAGCGGATAAAAAGCTATTTTGTTGTTTTTATAAGCTTCCGGCTCCGGCATAATAACAGAAGCGGAAGCCAAAATAATCTCATTCAGATTTTTCGTAACCGGATGATAAGGATTCATATTTTCAGCCTTGATACGGAACTGAATCACGTCCTGCGAAAATGTCGGATTGGTTTTGTAGTCGGCCGAGGCGTCAACGGTGATCGAATTGCCCAAATCGGCAACTACATAATCTTTATAAAACTTGACATGCCAAAAGTTTTCTAATTCTCCCAAATCAGAGCTGCCCAAGCGGCGGTTTTCGGCCGAATAAAGGCGCGAGGCTTCGTTAGCCGGGTCTAAAAGCGCCAGAATCTTGCCGCCTTTTTGCGAATATTGCTTGATTCTGCTTATAAATTCCGGCGAATAGTTCTGCGGATAAAACAGCATCAGCACATCAAAATTGCGGTCAAAATCTTCGGGCTTGACAATGTTGGTAATATCATAATCGGCCTGTAGCAGGTCAATAATCTGCCACGGCTGAGTTAAAAATGTGCTGTCATTGCTGCTGGAACCGAAAATCGGCAGTCCGGTCAGAATGCCGAGGCTTTTTTTGGCGTGATGCAGTTCGTGGATTTTGGAAATAATGTCTTGTTCCAAATTTTCCTGCCGCTCCTGTGCAAAAAAAGGAATGACTTTTTTATTTTGCAGAGTATCTTCCAAAGTCAAGCCGAACAGGGCGTTTTGATTCAAATCAATCAGCGGAACCGGCTGCAAGCCGTCGGCCAGAGCAATGTCTTCTTCTTCGCTCAAAAACTGCGGATGATAAATCTTGAAATCAAAATTGCCGTTAGAAACATCGCGGCATTTTTTCAGCAGCAGGCGGACGTTGTCAAAAATGGAGCGCAGCGCCGGATTGCGCTGTTCCAGAACCGGCGAAAAGTAAAGCTTGCCTAAAACAGGCTCCGGCAGGTTTTGCAGAATTTTCTTTGAGCTTTCGGTAAGGGTAAAAATTTTCTTTTCGGTTGCGTCATACTGAATGTTGCGGGTTAAGTTGTTGGCTAAAATGTTTAAGCTGAAAAAGGCCAGCAGCAACATTGTCCATGAAGTTAAAAAATAGCCGCGGCTGGTGGATTTCAGCCAGCCGGAAGTGCCTGCGGTTTTGAAATTGACTGTCAGAACGGTCGTGAAGTTGAAGAATAAAATGATTGAGGCAAAAAAGATGATATCGCGCAGTTCAACTAATCCCAGGCTGAGGGTGGCAAAGTGGCTTAAAAAACTGAACGAGGCTATTACATCTATGATTGTATCCGGCAGAAATAAACGGAAAAACGACAATATATATTCTATGCCGCTCCAAAAGAATAATAAGTTGGCAATTACCGCCAAAACCAGCGCAATAACCTGATTTTTGGTTAAAGCCGACATAGTTTCGGAAATAGCCAGCATACAGCCGGCCAGCACAAAGCTTGCCGCATAGCCTAAAGCTATAACGCTGTTATCAGGCGTGCCTAAAATATTAACGGTTATCCAAAACGGAAATGTCAAAATCAGCGCTAAGCCGCAGAACAGCCAGGCCGCCAAAAATTTGCCGTATACCAAAGTGCGGATAGATACCGGCATGGTTACCAGCTGCACGATGGTTTTGTTGCGGAATTCTTCTGCCCATAGGCGCATGGAAATTCCCGGAATGAATAAAAGATACAGCCACGGCTGAAAAGCAAACATAGATTGCAAATCGGCTTGCCCGCGGTTGAAAAAATCGCCAAAGTAGAGGGTAAAAGAGGCGTTTAAAAGCAAAAAACTCAGCAAATATACATAAGCCAGCGGAGAAACAAAATAGCGGAACAATTCATTTTTGCAAACAATCCAAAGTTTTTTCATCTTTGTTCTCCTCTAATGAGCTGTTAAATTGCGGAAAGCATCGGCCAATGTGTCAGCGTTGGCTTTTTTCAAAATATCATCAAGCTTGCCGGCAGCTTTGATTCTTCCTTTATCCAGCAAAATGATACGGCTGCAGATTGTTTCAGCTTCTTCCAGCAGATGTGTTGAGATTATTATGGTTTTGTCAGCAGCCATAGCCGAAATAAGCTTGCGGATATAGTCTTTTTGATTCGGGTCAAGCCCGTCTGTCGGCTCGTCCAAAAGCAAAAGCGGCGGATTGCTCAAAATGCTTTGCGCAAAACCGACACGGCGCTGATAGCCTTTGGAGAGCGTCTCAATTTTTTGATTGATGATATTTTTTATATTCGCAATTTCAATAACTTCGGCTACACGCTCTTTGGTTACGCCACGCAGCTCGGCCATATAATTCAGAAACATCTTGACGCTGATATCCGGATAAAGCGGCGAACCTTCCGGCAAAAAACCTATGCTTTCTTTGGCAAACAGAGCGTTGTCGCTGATTTTTTTGCCTAAAACTTCTATGCTGCCGGAAGTCGGAGCCAAATAGCCGGATATCATATTCATCAGCGTGGACTTTCCGGCGCCGTTAGGCCCCAGCAAAGCGATAATTTCTCCGCGTTTGGCAGCAAATGAAATGTCATCGGAGGCGGTAATGGCGTCATATTTTTTACAAAGATGAGATATTTTTAAGGTTATATCATTATTTTTCTTCATAGATTTCTCCTCCGGTCATAGGTTCATAGGCTCCGGTTGTGCCGGGATAGGTAATCGGCAAAGCATAAATCCGGCGGGCGGTGTTAAATGCGGTGGAAATTGCTCCGACAGCCTTAAAATCAGGATTTAAATCGGTAATAGATTTCAGCTGATGATTTTTGAAAACATGCTTCAAAAAGCGCATTAGTGATGGGTTGTTTGTTCCTTCTCCGGCAGCGTAAATTTCCGCCGGCAGCTGCGGTAAAAAGTCTTGAGCCGCCTGATAAATTGCCTGTGCGATAAAGGCAGTGGCGGTTGCAGCGCCGTCTTCCAGCGACAAGCCTTCCAAGTGTTCTTTTTTGTCGCTGAAACACAGAATATCTAAAGATTTCGGCGGGTTTTTACGCAAGAATTTGTGATGCAGCAGGCTTTCGGCAATCTGAGTATGAATTTTACCGGTAATCGCCAAACGCCCGTTATAGTCGGTCTGCATATTGGCATGGCGGAAAGTCCAGTCTTCTATCATCGCCAGTCCCGGGGCACAGTCAAAAGCCAACAATTCGCCGGATTCTCCCAAATAGACCAGGCTGCTGACGGCTTCTAAATCTATAAACAAAACCGGACGTTCAATGTGCTGCCCGACAGCGTTGAAAAAAGCCGGAGTTAAAGGCGAGGCTTGTCCGCCGGAAAGCAAATCCGCTTTATGAAAGTGTGTAACTACACGCCGTTTAAACTTGCGGCTCAGCTCATGTCCTTGTTCCAGCTGATAGGAGCATTTATTTGCCGGATCGTTGCAGATTGTCAGGCTGTCAATGCCGATTTCATCAAATTCATCCGGTGCGCAAAAGTCATTAACCGCTTCCAGATAAAAATCCGTCATAGTGCCTTGCAGCTGCTGAATCTGTACATTTTCGCGCAAAGAAGATAAATCGCAGACGCGTTTGCCGATAACCGAGCGTATATCCATAACCAATGGTTCAGGGTAGGGAACAGCGGCGGTTTTTATTATTTTATGAACGTCTATGCCGTCTGTCTGCACCAAAGCCAGCTCAAGCGAATTGAGCGAAGCTCCGCCGAAAAGTCCTAAAACCGTCATATTTTTTATCATCTGTATACATCTCTTTTGTTGCAATGCCGAAATAATATGCTAATATGCGTTAAAATTTAGTATAAAGGACATAAATCGATGAACAAGTTTAAATCAGAATTTCTAAATATTATGCACGAACGCGGTTTTTATAATCAATGCACCAATGAAGAAGGCTTTGACGCCTATCTTTATGAATGTGAAAGCAAAGGCAAACCGGCAGTCGGCTATTTAGGTTCTGATCCGACCGGCGACAGCCTGCATGTTGGGCATATTGTGCCTTTGATGATGATGCGCTGGTTTCAAAAATGCGGACATAAGCCATTGACTTTGGTCGGCGGAGCTACTGCCCGTATCGGCGATCCGTCCGGCAAAGACAAACTCCGTCCGTTTTTGGATGAAGAAACTTTGGCGCACAATATTGAGGGCTTGAAAAAGTCATTCCGCAAGTTTTTGAAATTCGGCGATGGCGCTAATGACGCGGTTATGGTTGATAACTGGGATTGGTTTAAAGATGTGAATTATCTGGCTTTTTTGCGCGATATCGGCACTTGTTATTCTGTAAACCGCATGCTGACTATGGAAAGCGTAAAGAGCCGCTTGGAACGCGAACAGCCGATGTCGTTTTTGGAATTTAACTATATGCTTTTGCAGGGTTATGATTTTTGCCAGCTGCTGCAAAAATATAACTGCCGCGCCCAAATTGCCGGCGCCGACCAATGGGGCAACATCACATCCGGCACCGAATTGGGACGCCGCCGCTATGATACGGAATTGTTTGGCTTTACCAGCCCGATTTTGACCGATTCTTCCGGCAAAAAAATGGGCAAGTCCGAGGGCAATGCGGTTTGGATTAACGATGAAAAACTGCCGTCATACGACTATTATCAATATTTCCGTAACATCGGCGATGCCGAAGTCGGTAAATGCCTGCGCGTGTTTACGGATTTACCGATGGATGAAGTGCGCCGTCTGGAACAGCTGAAAGACAAAGAAATTAACGAGGCTAAAAAGATTTTGGCGTTTGAGGCTACAAAAATCTGCCGCGGTTTGGAAGAAGCACAAAAAGCCCAGGATACGGCCGTTAAAACTTTTGAGCAGGGTGCTGCCGGCGGAGATTTGCCGACTCTTAATGCAGATTTGAATGCCGGTATCGGTGTTTTGGACGCCTTTTTGCAAATCGGCTTTGTTGCCAGTAAAGGCGAAGCCCGCCGCTTGATTAAGCAATCCGGCTTAAAAATCAATGACAAGCCGGTAACAGATGAAAACTATGTTATTACATCAGCCGATATAGTTGACGGAGCTGTCAAGATTTCTCAAGGCAAGAAAAAATTCGGCTTAATTAAATAAAGCCATAGAAAAAACACCTCGGTTTTATAAAACCGAGGTGTTTAGTTTTTAGTAAATATCAAGTTTTTTCTGCTTGATAAGTTCAGCATCTTTTTTCTTTTGCTCTTCAATTTCTTTGCGCAAGACATCGCCCGGAAAATCAGTACACTTATAAAGTCTGACTTTTAAGCGATGTGCTTCCATCAACGGCTTGTAACTGTCAAAGAAACTTATTTCATCGTTAAGAAGCTCAAAAGCGTTAAATTCATCCGGAATTTGCGCTTTTATTATTTCTACAGACAGCTTCGGCAGTCTATGAACATCTTCCCGGCAGTAAATTTCTGTTTCTGAAACACACAAAATCTTTGACTGCTCCAAAGGCAGAAGCTTTGCATTTTGGGGAATGAAAGTGCTCAGACTGACTTCCGAACGGTCTAAATCCGAAGCATAGAACATTTCGCAGATTTCAGCCTTAGCCTGTTTCTGTTCATCAGCATTATAAGATATAACGTTCAAGCCGTTGTCTTTAGTAATAACGCTGACAATTCTATACAGACATCTGGCATCAACATAGCGAACTTCTTTTTCCGCTTCCAAAAGTTTACGGTAAGCCTCATAATATTTGGCTTTTGTTTCTTGAGACAGCATATTGTAACTGTACAAGTCTAAGCGTCTTTGGTAATTTTTCAAATTAAAGAGCAATTCATGATCTTCCATAAGCACAAAAATTTTAGTTAATAATTGAAATAAAATAATAAAAAACTAAAACGTAAAATAACCGATTTTTCTCTATTTGTCAATAGATGCGAAATTTTTGATTGTTAGAGAAATAACTTTACTTTCATGCAATAATCCACTAAAATCTCAATCAGACAGGCAATAGCCTGTTTGGGGCGTGACAACCTCTTTTACACATGTCTGCGGTAACAGACATTAAACTAGCATACCTTCTGGCTCAATTGGCCGGAAGGTAGCAAAATATGCTATAAGCTAATATGCTACGCTATCTTGTGTAAAGTAGTTGTCAACTTCCGGCCACCTATTTTGGGGGCTTTTTTGTTGTAATTTAAAAATGATAGGAAGTTGTAATGATATTAAAAAATTTGGAAAATTGTAAAACCTCTCGTTTTTTCGCCGTCATCTTTGGGCTTGTCCCGAAGATCTTGTTGCAACAAGTGACTAACCAAGTCAATAAATTTGCTGTATTATTACATAAGTACCTGTTCAGACAAGATTGCCGGAACGGACTGTGCGTCATGTCCGGCAATGACAATAAAAGACGCCGGCTTAGTGTTTGTTGCAAGTTTATAAATACCCCTCACTCGGCGCTTAAGCGCCATTCTCTCCCGCAAGGGGCGAGAGAACAAGGCCGCAGTATGATAGAAATGTTGGGGGTGCTGGCTATAATAGCCGTACTGAGTGTCGGCGGGATTGCCGGTTATTCCAAGGCTATGCTGATGTGGCGTTCAAATATTCAAAAGCAAATGATAGAAGAAATAATCTCTGCGGCCATAAAAATTAAGCCGAATTTAAATCCTAAGTCGACAAATTGGGAAAATCTTACTCCTATTCTCTATGCAATGGGCGATATTCCGGTCAGTACAAATTATGAAAATGAAAGAATTACCACTAAAGACGGAATTCGAGCCAGTTTATATTATGGTTTGTGGACTTGGGACAGGGTTGATGGTACAAAGGGGCAGCAATTCAGAATGGTTATGGCTGTTTCCTATAGGGTTATGACGGGTTACTCTTTCTCTCCGTCAGGAAAGGATTTTTGCCTGAATCTTATTACAGCCTCAAAGCAAATTCCCGAAGTAAATAATGCTGTTATGTGGGTAAAAGATTCTGAAGCAACAAATGCAGATAAAACAACAGGTATCAGGCTTTATGATAAAAGTAATGATAAAAATATTTCTCTTGCCGAAATTACTCAAAGATGCAATCAAGTGATAAAAGAAGATTCCTATGTCAATATTTGGGTGGATTTACAGCCATATTAGCAGCTAATACACTTTATTCATATTGCCGTTTTCGTAGCGGTAAATAGCGTAAGATTCGCTGGTGCTGGGTGCGCCGTTATGAAACATTTGGCTGCCGAATTCGGTTTTTACGCCTTTAGCCGCCTGATTGGAAACTTTGTTGTAGTCAAAAGATTTTGCCGCGTTTACCAAGCTTTTCCACAAATTAACCGCCGAATAGCCGTAAAGCGACAGGCCGTCGGCGTCAAAGCCGTTTAAGCGGAGTTTTACCAAGGTTTCGGCAAATTCCGGATCTTCTTCTTTGCCGCGCAAGGCCATAAAATAAACACCCTCGGCAAGTCCGTCCATATATTCAAAAAATTCGCTGCCGGCTGTATATTTGTTGACAAATACTGCCATGTCATTGCTGTGGTCTTTCAGTGCATACGCCATTTTGCGGATGTTTTTCGGATAGCCTAAAACAAACGCCGCCGTGTTGCCGTCAGCCAAAACCTGTTCAGCCAGTTTTTTATAATCTTTATTAGTGGATTCGTAAGTATAAGAAGTTATAACCACCGATTTACCGTGCTTGCGGAATTCATCGTTCAAGGCTTTGGCTTCTTCCGAACTTTCGGCATCGGCAGAATTATAAATAACCGCCACCTGCGAACCGGCCATATTGCTGTTGTAATAGTCAAAAAAGTCTTTAGCTTGCTGATTTGTATAGCCCAGCATTTTTACCAAACCTTTTTTAATGGTTTTGGCTTGGGTATAGTTGACGGTAGTCGGAATAATTTGAAACAGCTGCCCTTTGGCATAGATATCGGCTACTTCATCAAAAGAGTTGGCGCAATAAGGGCCAATCACTAATTTAATGTTTTTTTGCTTTAGAATAGTCAGCATTTGCGCAGTTGAAATAGCCACGCCGTCGCTGCATTGGTCGTCAATCGCCAGCAGTTCAAGCTTTTTGCCCAACAATCCGCCGTCGCCGTTGATTTCATCCACAGCCCGCTGCACACCTTTAGTCAGCTCTGCCCCCTGCTGCTGATATGAACCGGCTTTTGGCATTACCAAAGCAACAGTAACATTATCTGCCTTTGCCATATTAGGCAAACACATTGTAGCCAAACTGAAAAATGTAACTAAGCGGCGCAGCATTACGGCCATATTCCCCTTATTTATTTGAGCCTAATATATAGATGTAAATTTGTAATTGCAATAGTTTAATAGCCTATTGCCAAGTGTTGGGGATTGGTGTATATATAACGGCTGTTTGGAGTTTATAAAATGTCGGAAAGTAAATATATAGAAATCAGAGGCGCCCGCCAGCATAACTTAAAAAATGTGGATATAAATATTCCTAAAAACAGCTTGACTGTGATTACCGGACTTTCCGGCTCCGGCAAATCGTCTTTGGCTTTTGACACGATTTATGCCGAGGGGCAGCGCCGCTATGTGGAAAGCTTGTCTTCATACGCCCGTCAGTTTTTGGATTTGCAGAACAAGCCGGATGTGGATTCTATTGAGGGACTGTCGCCGGCAATTTCCATAGAGCAAAAAACCACTTCGCACAATCCGCGTTCTACCGTCGGCACGGTAACAGAAATTTATGACTATATGCGTTTGCTGTGGGCAAGAGCCGGAACGCCTTATTCTCCGGCAACCGGATTGCCGATTGAGGCGCAGTCGGTGTCGCAGATGGTGGATAAAATTTTGGCAATGCCGGAAGGAACTAAGCTGATTTTACTGGCTCCGATTGCCCGCGGTAAAAAAGGCGAGTTTAAAAAAGAATTTGCCGAATTGCAGAAAAAAGGCTTCCAGCGTGTAAATATTGATGATGAGATTTATAATATAGAAGAATTGCCGGAGCTGAATAAAAATCAAAAACACGACATTGAAGTGGTGGTGGATAGAATTATTATTAAAGCCGGAATTGAAAGCCGTGTCAGCCAATCCGTAGAAACAGCGCTTAAATTAAGCGACGGATTGCTTTATGCGGAAAATATGGCGGATAAAAAACGCCAGACTTTTTCTTCTAAGTTCGCTTGTCCGGTATCGGGTTTTACGATTGAAGAAATTGAACCGCGTCTGTTTTCGTTTA
Organism: uncultured Eubacteriales bacterium; assembly: GCA_963632615.1. Classification (GTDB taxonomy): domain Bacteria; phylum Pseudomonadota; class Alphaproteobacteria; order RF32; family CAG-239; genus RUG410. Next base: position 20,700 of record CAVGVF010000009.1, on the reverse strand, counting down.
ACAATCCGCAAGGTGCTTGCCCTTGCTGCGGCGGTTTGGGTGCAAGTTTGTATATGGATCCGGAATTGGTAGTGCCGAACGAAAATTTAAGTCTGTCCGGCGGGGCGATTGCACCTTGGTCGGTCAGCAGTCATTCAATGTTTTATCGGCAAACTCTCGATTCGCTGTGCGAATATCTGGAAATTTCTAATAAAACGCCGTGGAAAGATTTGCCGGCGTATGCGCAAGAAACAATTTTATACGGTTCCGGCAACAAATGCGTGCCGATGGTTTATTCCCGTTTTGTGACCGATAAGCCTTTTGAGGGCGTGATTCCGAATATGGAACGCCGCTTTTTAGATACGGATTCGGCGGCAACCCGTGAGGAATTGTCACATTATCAGTCGGCGGCTCCTTGTGAATGCTGCCATGGCAAGCGCTTAAAACCGGAGGCGCTGGCAGTTAAAATTTGCGGCAAAGATATTATTGAAGCTTCTGATATGTCCATAAAGCAGGCGCTGAATTGGTTTAGCGGAGTGGAAGCGCAGTTGACGCCGCAAAAACAGGAAATAGCTCATAAAATTATTAAAGAAATTGTGGAGCGTCTGCGCTTTTTGAATAATGTCGGCTTGGATTATTTAACTATGTCACGCCAATCCGGCACTCTTTCCGGCGGCGAAGCGCAGCGGATTCGCTTGGCCTCGCAAATCGGTTCTGGACTGACAGGCGTTATGTATGTTTTGGACGAGCCGTCTATCGGCTTGCACCAGCGGGATAATGATAAGCTATTGGCAACGCTGACGCGTCTGCGCGATATCGGCAACACGGTGATTGTGGTGGAACACGATGAAGACGCTATGCGCGCGGCGGATTTCTTGGTTGATATGGGACCGGGAGCCGGTTCCAACGGCGGAAATGTGGTGGCCGCAGGTACGGTTGCCGAAGTGCTGAAAAATAAAAACAGCTTGACTGCTCAATATTTGACCGGTGAAAAATATATTGCTGTGCCGTCGATTCGCCGTAAAGGCAACGGAAAATTTTTGGAACTGACCGGCGCCAGAACCAACAACTTAAAAAATGTCAATTTAAGGATTCCTTTAGGTACTTTTACCTGTGTGACCGGTATTTCCGGCGGCGGCAAATCATCGCTGATTTTGGAAACTCTGTGCAAGGCTATTGACAAAGAACTGAACGGCAGCCGTATTCCGACCGGAAAATATGACAAACTGATTGGTTTGGAAAATATTGATAAAGTGATAGATATCGACCAGTCGCCGATTGGGCGTACGCCGCGTTCTAATCCGGCTACATACACCGGTGTGTTTACCAATATCCGCGATTGGTTTGCCGGACTTCCGGAAGCCAAAGCCCGCGGTTATACTTCGGGGAGATTTTCGTTTAATGTTGCCGGCGGACGCTGCGAGGCTTGCAAAGGCGACGGCGTGATGAAAATTGAAATGAACTTTCTGCCGGATGTTTATGTGCCTTGCGATAGCTGTCACGGCACGCGCTACAACCGCGAAACCCTGCAGGTTAAGTTCAAAGACAAGTCTATTGCCGATGTGCTGGATATGACAATAGATGATGCTTATCACTTTTTTGAGAATATTCCGGCGATTAAAAACAAACTGGATTTACTGCGCCGCGTCGGGTTGGGATATATCCATTTGGGGCAATCGGCTCCGACACTTTCCGGCGGCGAGGCTCAGCGTATAAAACTGTCTAAGGAATTGAGTAAAAAAGCTACCGGCAAAACTCTGTATATTTTAGATGAACCGACAACCGGACTGCATTTTGAAGATATTAAAAAATTGCTGCAAGTGCTGCAAATTCTGGTAGAACAAGGCAATACGGTTGTAGTGATAGAGCATAATCTGGATGTGATAAAAACCGCTGATTATATTGTTGATCTTGGGCCGGAGGGCGGCGACGGCGGCGGAGAAATAATCGCAACCGGAACGCCGGAAGAAATTGTGAAAGTTGCCCGCAGTTACACCGGTAAATATCTGAAAGGCAAACTTTGATGAAAAAGCGGCTTTATATAGTGCGTCACGGCGAAACCGAATATAACGCCAAGGGAATTTGCCAAGGGCAGAAACTTGACGCCGGACTGACAGAAACAGGACGGCAGCAGGCCAAAATCGCCGCGGCAAAGCTGGAAAATTTTCCGGTAGGCGCGCTTTATACCAGCCCTATGCGGCGCGCCTTTGAAACCGCGCAAATCATTGGGCATCATTTACATCTGAAACCGCAGATTCATAATGGTTTAATCGAGGGAAATTTCGGTATTGCGGAGGGCGTGTCTATGGAAATGGTGCGCCGCTGGCCGGAGTTTCCGGATTGGACTAATCCCGATGCAGCTTATATAGACTCACACTATTTAGGTGGAGAAAGCAAGCGGTTGATTCGTGACAGAGCCATGCAGGCTTTGGACGATATCTGCAGTACCTGCATAGCTGATGACATAATAATTGTCACGCACAGCGCGGTGGCTCGTTTGCTGAATTGGACAGCCGGCAGCACGGTACGCCGGATTATGCCGAACGCCTCTGTTTCGGAACTGGTTTATGAAGACGGCAAACTGTCGCAGCAGCAAAATAAATTATTGCTGCTTTCCTGCTGCGCCCCGTGTTCCTGCGCCGTAATTAAAAAGCTGGCGGAAGAAGACTCGGATTTTACGGTTGTGTTTTATAATCCGAATATCCGTCCCAAAAAGGAATATGACAAACGCTGTGCCGAAAATAAACGGGTTTGCGAACTATACGGCGTTCCGTTTATAGAACTGGAATACGACAACGAGCGTTGGTGCGGCTTAACCAAAGGTTTGGAAAATGAGCCGGAACGCGGCAGTCGCTGCTCGGTTTGCTTTGAAATGCGTCTGCAGAGGGTTATGGAGTATGCCAAAGCCAACGGTTATACGGCTGTATCCTCGGTTTTAGGCGTGTCGCGCTATAAAAATTTGGAACAAGTGAATGCGGCGGCGGCCAAGGCAAGCCAAACCGTTGATTTCCCGTATCGGCAGATTGAGGGACGCAAAAACGGTATGCAGGAACTGCGTCAGCAGCTGATAGAAGAGTTAAATTTGTATAATCAGGATTATTGCGGCTGCAAACCGCGTCATTTATAAAGGAGGATAAACTATGCAAAAAATTATTCCGCAGAAATTGCAAAAAGGCGACAAAGTTATGATTGTGGCTCCGTCACGCGGGCTGAAAATCATCGGGCAGGATACACGGCAGATTGCCACGGAAAGACTGCAAAAACTGGGCTTAACCGTTGAATACGCTCCGCACACCACCGATGACAACTGGAATATGATGGGTTCCAGCTCCATTTCCGACCGTGTTGAGGATATTATGACCGCTTTTAAAGACAAGTCGGTTAAGGCGATTTTCACCATTATCGGCGGCTTTAATTCTAATCAGATTATTCCGCATTTAGATTATGATGTTATCCGTCAAAACCCGAAAATTATCTGCGGTTTTTCCGATATCACCGCTTTGTTGGCGGCTATTGAAGCTAAAACCGGCTTGGAAGTTTATTACGGCCCGCATTTCAGTTCGCTTGGTATGAAAAAAGGCTGTGAATATACTTTGGAATATATGGAAAAAATGCTGTTTGCCGATGAACCGGTAAAAGTAGAGCCTGCAGCTGAATGGAGCGATGACTTGTGGTTTATTGACCAAGAAAACCGAGAATTTATCAAAAACGAGGGCTATTGGACTATTCACGCCGGTAACGCCGAAGGCACGATAAAAGGCGGCAATCTCTGCACTTTTAATTTGCTGTTAGGCACGGAATACCGTCCGGCGTTTGCAAAGGATACGATTCTGTTTGTGGAAGATTTTGAAACTACCAACCCGACAGCGTTTGACCGTGATTTGCAGGCTTTATGCTATCAGCCGGATTTTAAAAATGTCAAGGCCTTGGTTATCGGGCGTTTCCAGAAAAAATCGGAAATCAGCCGCGAGATTTTGGAATTTATTATCAACAACAAGCCGGAACTGAAAGATTTACCGGTTATCGCCAATGTTGATTTTGGTCACGCCACGCCGATTTTAACCATACCTTTAGGCGGCTACGCCAAGCTGGAAAACGGCAAACTTACATTGTCTAAATAATCAAAAAAGACCGGAGCAAAACTCCGGCCTTAAATTTTTATGCCAGCTGAGTGCGGTATAAAGCGGCATAGGCGCCTTGTTTTTTCAAAAGCTCGTCATGCGTGCCTTTTTCCACGATTTGTCCATCGTTAATCACAACAATACAATCGGCGTTGCGGACTGTTGAGAGGCGGTGGGCGATAACCAGCACCGTGCGGTCTTTCATCAGATTATCAATCGCCTGCTGCACCACCGCTTCAGACTTATTATCCAGAGCCGAGGTCGCCTCGTCCAAAATCAAAATCGGCGCATTTTTAATAAAGGCGCGGGCAATGGCAATGCGCTGTTTCTGACCGCCGGAAAGCATCACGCCGCGTTCGCCGATTTGCGTATCCAAGCCGTCTTTCAGCGTGCTGATAAATTCATCTAAGCAAGCGGAATGAATAGCTTTTTGCAGCTGCTCCTCGCTGACGTTCTGACGTCCGAACAAAATATTTTCGCGGATTGTGCCGCCAAACAAGAAATTATCCTGAAAAACAATGGCAATATTATCGCGCAGACAATCAATGTCCAAGTCTTTTATATTTATGCCGTCCACGGTAATCGCGCCGGATTTAACATCGTAGAACCGCGGCAGCAATGATGAAATTGTAGTTTTGCCGCCGCCGGAGTTGCCGACCAAAGCAATGGTTTGTCCGGCTTTTATATCTAAATCCACATTTTTCAAAACCGGCTTGTCTTCGCTGTAAGCAAAGCAAACGCCCTTATAGCAGATATTGCCTTTGCAGTGTTCAAGCTTTTGGGCGTTGTCGTTATTTTTTATTTGCGGAATCTCATTGAGTTTGTTAAATACGCGTTCGACCGCCATCAGAGAGAAAATAACATTGTTATAGTTATTGCCGATAGATTTTATCGGGTTATAGAGCATTACCAGCGAAGTAATGAATGAAGCAAAATTACCTACCGTTATATCGTGATTTACAATCAAATAGCTGCCGTACCAAATCACAAAAGCAATGCCGAATGACGAAATAACATGCATAATCGGGGTAATAATGCCGATTTTTGTTACCATCTGAATCCCTAAAGAGAACACATTATTCACGGCATCCACAAATTTGTTTTTGCAAAAATCATAGAGATTGTAGGCTGTAATAATGCGGTTGCCGCTGTAGGCTTCATTATAGTGTTTCATCAAAGTGGCGATAGCGTTGGCATCTTTGCTGACAACTTTTTTCAAACGCTTGCGCACGCGGGTTAAAGGCATAAGCGCGCCAAACAGCACCGCCACGGCGACAATCGCCAGCTGCCAGGAGTTATAGAACAATACCGCAATTAAAGAAATTGATGAAAAAAAGCGGGTGGTAAATAATTTCATATTGTTCAGCAATCCGCTGCAGGCCGATTCGGCATCGTTATTAAACCGAAACAGAATTTCTCCGGAATTGCTTTTATCAAAAAAGGCAGCATCGCTGTGCAAAAGCTTGTTGAACAGCTTGCGTTTTACGTCCAGCGAAATTTTGTTGCCGACCCAGGTGTTCATATAAGTGGCGATATAAGTGAACAGCGCTTGCAGCACGCTGAACACCACAATCATCAGCGGAATATACATTGTCCAGCCGGTTTGCTTTTCGACCAAAACCACATCCATAAACGGCTTGAGCGACCAAGCGATAACCGCATCCATCATGCCGACCGGAATTGTGATGACAACCGCCACCAGCGCCCTGAACCAATATGGTTTGGCATACGGCATAATCAGCGCATAGTTTTTAAAAGTGTAAACTTTCAGAAGTTTTTCTTTTATTTTTTGGCGGAAAACATAAGCCAGCAGTGCGGACGCGCTTAAAACTATATAAATCATCATTGCCAAACACAAATAAATATAGTTTACCTGACGCTGTGTTGGCAGCGGCAGGCAATCGGCGCAAATATTTATTTCTGCTTTGTCACGCATATTAAAATCCACGGAGTTGGCGCTGCTGTTTAAAATATTGAGGTTATCGGCGGCGGCCGGCATAAGGTGCTTAAAGTTTTTTCCGCCGGCGAACACATCGCTGATGTTGATTTGGCCTTGATAATCAGCAATATTTAATTTTAGTTCTTTCAGTTCGGCGGTTTTGAGCTGTATGGTATAAAGCGTAGGCGTTGCGGTTAAAACCGGTGACAGCACGGTTTTTTCGGAGCTGCCGTCATAGCGAGCGGCTTCAACGGAAATTTGCGGCGAACCGTTTCCGCTCATAAAGAATGAGAGTTTCAATTCGGGATAGGAATACCAAAAATAAGAGCTGGCAAGCAAAAGGCCGAACAGGCTGAATACACCGTATTTTATCAAATTTTTCAAAGTCATAATCAATTCATTGCCATATAAATTTAAAAGATGTTTCATAAATAGAATATTTTTTGCTTCAGAGCAATAGGAATATGCCGAATATATGCAATTTCTTAATTTTTTTATTCTAAAATCGGCGGCAGCAAGGAGGAAAATATGCAAGTTGATGCCAGAATATCTAAATTAGCCGAAAATATTTTGAAAAATTCCGTGCAGCTGCAAAAAGGCGAAAAAATATATATTGAAGCCTTTGGCGCCAGCACAAAAGATTTTTTTAATGAGCTGATAAAAGAAACAATCAAGCTGGGAGCCGTTCCGTTTTATTTTTATAACGATGCCTCATTTGAAAAGAGTTTGATTGAAGGAGCCGATAAGCAACAGATAGAGGCTTATACGGCTATTCACCAGCATTTAATGGAAGAGGCGGATTGCTATGTGGCGGTGCGCGGCTATGATGATACGTTTGCTTTGGCTGATGTTAAGGCGGAATATATGGATTTGTTCGGCAAAATCTTTCAGGAACAGGTGCACATGCGCACGCGTCTGCCCAAAACCCGCTGGTGCGTTATGCGCTGGCCGAATACGAGCATGGCGGCTATGTCCCGCATGTCTTTAAAGCAGTTTGAAGATTTTTATTTTGAAGCCTGCCTGCTGGACTACCGCAAAATGGGCAAAGCCATGCAGCCGCTTAAAGAGCTGATGGATAAAACCGAAAATGTGCACATCAAAGGCCAAGATACCGATTTGACTTTTTCGCTTAAGGGCATAAACGCCATTGTCTGTGACGGCAAAATGAATATTCCGGACGGTGAGGTTTACAGCGCGCCGGTTAAAAATTCCATTAACGGCTATGTGCAGTTTAACACCGACACCATGTATGACGGCGTGTTTTATTCCAATATCCGGCTGGAATTTAAGGACGGCAGAATAGTTAAAGGCACCTCGCTGGCAAACAACGATAAATTTCAAAAAATGCTGGATTTGGATGCCGGCAGCCGCTATATGGGCGAGTTTGCTTTGGGCGTAAATCCTTATATCACGCATCCGATTTTGGATATTTTGTTTGATGAAAAAACCTGCGGCTCGTTTCACATGGCTATAGGCAACTCGTATGAAGACGAAACCAACAACGGTAATAAGTCATCTATTCATTGGGATTTGGTAAAAATTCAAACACCGGAGCATGGCGGCGGAGAAATTTGGTTTGACGATAAGCTGATTCGCAAGGACGGCCTGTTTGTTTTGCCGGAACTGAAAGGGCTGAACCCGGAAAATCTTAAATAGAATTTAAGAAAACCGATGTATATAGTTTATAAAATTTGAAAATATAAGGAACTAAAATTATGGTTAGAATTAACGACTCGTACCATTCAGATATATATATTACTCCGGATAGGCAGATGTTTGTGCCGGATAACCGCTCGGAATTCGGTTTGGTGCCTTTGGAGCCGGAAGACTTTGAAGAATTTTACAGTTTGCTTGAAAACACCTATAACGGCAAGTCAAGCTATTCTATTGTTTATGAGGGCTATTTTTTCCGTGTGGAGCGGACTGTTTCCATGTACGGCGTAATGTTCTGTATGCGTAAAATGCCTAAAAAAGTTCCTGATTTGGCAAGTTTGGGCTATCCTTTGCCGCTGATTAAATATTTATCTACCCTGGGCAATGCGTCTGGGTTGATTCTTTTGGGCGGAGCCACCGGTTCCGGCAAAACCACCACTGTATCCAGCATGCTGCGTGAATATTTAATCCGCAACGGCGGTTTTGCCTATACGATTGAAGATCCGTTTGAAATGCCGCTGGACGGGGAATATCATGCAGCCAACGGTTCTATCGGTTTGTGCAAGCAAACCCAGCCGGTAAACGATGATTGGGGCGCTTCGCTGCGTTCGGCTCTGCGTTCGCGCCCGCGCTATATTTTGGTGGGCGAGATTCGTACTCCGGAAGCCGCCAGCGAATGCCTGCGCGCTTCCACCTCCGGCCACTTGGTGCTTTCAACCATTCACGCCAACAACGTTGCCGATGCTATTGACGCTTTAGTAAAGCACGCATCCGGCGGCGAAATGAGTGAAGAATTGGCGTTTGACTTGCTTTCCCGCGGTTTGCTGGGTGTTATTCATCAGCAGCTGGTCGGAATTGGGCAGAAACGCCCGGTGGTGCAATATCTGTTTGCCAATCCGAACACAACTCAAGGCGACCAAACCCGCAACATTATCAAAACCGGCAAAATTAACTTGGCCACGACTATTGAAATGCAGATGACGCGTATGGCGCAGGGCAAGCCTTTGTTTGATATTGCTTCAAAATAAATTGCAAAATGCTGTGTGCAATTATCAGTCCGGCTGAAATCTTTTAATTTCGGCCTATTTTTTGTATGATATATTGTGATGAAATTATATAAATGGTAGGTTTAAATATATAACATATTATACAACTACATAATATGTTATATAAATATAACTATGTATGGTTTGCAAGATTAACAATCAAGCAGCGCCTCCGGCTGCTTGGTGTATTCCCCGCTAAAAGCCGGATTTTTAGCGGGTTTGCAGTAATCTCTAAAAAATTAGTTTAATAAATTTTTAATTTGCGGAGCTTCCGCGCTGATTTGCATGCCTATTTGATTAAGAGCTTGGCGCACATTATCTAAAGAGGTTTTATCAGCAACATCATTCATATTGTATCCCCAATATAATGCGACCCAAGTTTTATTGTCAACAACAGCCGAGTAGCGGCGAATCATTTCTTTGCGGTTATTATAAATTTCAACACTCAGTTTCATTTCATCTTCGTAGCTTTTTACCGGAAAACCGACAAGAGACAATGTATAAATAGAAAATACGGTAGCTAAACCGGTTAAAATATTGGTATAATTTTTTTGATGATTGCGATAATCAACAGTCAGGCGCATTGAGCCCTTTTTAGCTCCGTAAGGCGAGGTAACTTTATCTTTTACAAAATCATTAAATAATGTAACTGTGTTTTGAATGCGTGAATCCTTAAAATAAGCTCCGCTTATTGAGGTAGTTTGCACCCAGCTGCTATTGTCATTATATAGTGTGCCGCTATTGTAAGATGTACCATAATAACCGCCGGCGCTAAACACGCTTTCTAAATTATTAACATCTACAATAGCTTCTAAAGGCGGTAATTTTTCAGATTGAAAGTCAGACAGCTGAAAATCTTTTTGTGAAATATTTTGACAAGCGGCCAATAATAACACAGTTCCGCCTAAAATTATTTTTTTCATAGTATGTTCTTCCTTTTTCTAAATATAAAAAAAGCCGCTGATAAAGCGACTGGAAGTTGACAACTATCATACACGAACTAGTGTAGCATATTAGTTATAAATATAACATATTTTGCTACCTTCCAGTCTTTTGACCGGAAGGCATATTTACGTCTTTGCCCTATTAGACGCGTATATGAGAGGTTGTCACACCTCGAACGGTTTTATCAATCCCGTCTAAAAATCAGAGTATAGAAAAAAGATATAAATGTAAAGATGAAAAATCCCTTTGCTTGGTTAAAGCAAAAGGATTTTTTAGTTCGGTAACTTAGACAAGTTTTCTTACTGAAAAGTCCACATAATCGTATTGCCGCTTGCGGTGCAATAAGCGCGGGATGAATATTTTGCGATTGGCAATTTATGCTCTCCGCCCCATGAAAATTCAGCATTATTCTGTTCGTTGGTTATTGTAATTTTCATCAGCGTGAGTTTGTCTTCATCTTTCAAATTCATTTCACTGAGCGAAATGCAAGCCGATTTGTTCAGGTTTTTTACGGTAATATCAAAGCTCATATCGCTGGGCAGACCGGCATCGCCGTTGCTGCCTTGCCCGATTTGAATATTGTATTCTTTATATTTCAGCAAATCTTCCCGCAGCAAATTGTCATCTTTGGCGCTTTGCGTTGAAAGTTTCCAATACCCGGGACGGTCGCGGTAATATGAATGCACGCGCTCAGCTGTGCTGAATACGGCTCTTTGCAGCTCTTTATGCGGGTTGTTCAAAAGCAGCAGGCTTAAACCGAAACAGCAGGCCAGCAGCAGCGCCAATAATGCCAGACCGAACAAACCGTTCATTCGGGCTTTTGCCATATCAACATGTACAACCATAGCCGGCCTCCTATTTACCCATTGCGCTGGTAATTTGATCTTGCATATCAAACGTACCGAACACAGCCCAAGCAATAATACCGGAAACGGTAAGCATTGCCACCATGTTCATAATTTCAGCTCTTTGTTCAATCATATATACGGATTCTTCCAGCCATTCATTAGCCAGCTTATCCAAAGCTTCTTCAAAGTTATCCAATTCAGAATAAATTTTCAAATCGGTAATAATTTGTTTATCCGGAAATTCATAACCGGCTTTATCCAAAGCTTGACCCAAGTTATCACCGTTTTTGATGTGAAACAGGGCTCCGTCAATTTTTTCTTTTAAGTATTTATTGGAATCGCGGCGCAGAGAAGTCAAGGCCACAGATACCGGCACGCCGCCTTTTACCAAGGCTGATAAAGCCAAAAGCCAGGTAATACCCGTAAAAATCTTATACAAAGACCAAGGCGGGCAGCGGTCTATTTTTACACGGATCGGTCCGGTCCACACACCGATAGTTACATAGATGATGATTGCTAAAATCGGGAAAATTGAAAAAGCAATCAGCCAGTTGGCTTGAATCCATTCCGACAGGTCAATCAATGTTTTGGCCGTGCCCGTCCAGCGGGTGTTCGGCGCGGCGTCCAGCATTGGCGGCACCATATAAACACCGATGGCGTACAGAATCAATACCGACATCATCAACAGAAATGACGGGTAGGCAATGGCGCTGACAATCGGGCGAATCATACGGGTGGAACCTTCGGTTACTTTAATCAGGTTTAAAAGCGCGCTTTCCAAGTCGGAGACATCGCCCACCGAAAGCATCAAGCGCTCGCGGCTCGGCGCCCAGCCTTTTAAACAATCCGAAAACGGATGACCTTCCTGCAAAGCGCGTCCCCAAGCTCCGACCGCAATCGCCATAGGTTCTGACGGATGCTTGCCGTCATCGGACAGGCCGTTATAAATCATATCCAGCGCATTCATAAGTGAAAAACGGTTTCGCAGCAAAGCCGCCAGCTTACGATATATTTTCAGGCGGTTTTTGTTGGAAAGAGAGCACATAATCTTAGCATACGACATCAGCCATTGGTTGCTGTTGCGCATTGCTTTGTTAAAGGCACTTTGTTTTTTTACTTCAGGCATTTTTCACTCCTAATAAATCGGGCGTTGATCCAGCAAGCCGCACCAGCGTTCAATTTCATCCAAATCGATATATCCTTTAAGCATACGTTCAATCGCCGCTTCGCGCAAAGGCCGTCCGTCCAGCTCGCTGACCCAATAGTCAATGGCGTTTTTGGTATCGCCGTTTACCATAAGCTGCAAAAAGTGCGCATCCGGTACAATAATTTCCGGAACCGACATACGTCCGATAACGCCTTTGTGATTGCAATATTTACATCCCGGGCCGCGCAAATACGTGTTTTCTATGCCATAGTCGCCTAAAGCGGTTTTCAGGCGCTGATAAGACGGGTCATTCATACGTTCTTTTACGGATATGCGGCAATACGGGCAGATTTTACGGAACAAACGTTGAGAAATCAAACCTTTCATAATTTCCGGATCGCTCAGCATATACGGCTGAACGCCCATATCGCGCAGACGGGTAATGATTGCCGGCGCCGAGTTGGCGTGCAGCGTAGACCATACGCTGTGGCCGGACAGGGCGCCCTTAAACACCAAGTCCGCAGCTGAAAGCGAACGGATTTCGCCGACCATCATTACATCCGGGTCAGAACGCAGGGCTGCTGACAGGGCTTTGGTAAATTCTTCATCTTTTTCTTCTTCGGTATTGGCGTTTGTCACCGGCATTTGCCGTGCGCCCGGAATCGGATATTCCGGCGGATCTTCCACGGTAATCACGTTGATTTCGCCGTTGCGCTCTTGAATCAGCTTAATCATATTGCGCTGCAGGGTGGTGGATTTACCGGAACCGGTCGGGCCGGCCACGATATTCAGACCAACCGCCGTGGCGCGCAGACGATAAAACAGATTGAGCTCGCGTTCGCCCAAACCCAAAGATTTCAAGTCGCCGTTTCCGTTCGGATTATCATCGGCATACAGCAAACGCATAACCAAATATTGCGAACCGAAAGCCACCGGGTTGAATTGCAAACGAATAGCCAGCACGTTGTGCGGCAGGGTTAATTTGCCGTCAGTGCCGCGCAGAGGCGTTGAACCCAGCTTTTGTGCGCCTTGGAATTCATTCTGTGCATAGTTGGCATCGGAAATATCCGCCGATGCAAAGGCCGCGCGCACAAACGCTTCGCCCCAATCTTTGGAATATTCAAGCTCGCGTTCCATCATACCGTTGACACGGAACATAATCAGTGTTGAATCTGCCACAATAACGTGAATATCAGACACTTTTTTAGATGCGGCACGGTTAATCACGCTCAAAAAGTCAATCTGCATCTGATAGTCTACAGATTCTTGAGCCGTCATCTTAATTTCGCCGGAGCCGCGGGTTGCGTACGCATAAATAGCAGCTATTTCCTGGCTTGAAACATACTTAGGCGTATGAATTACCAGTTTGCGGCGCTTGGCAATGGAAGTAAAGTTTAAAACCTGTCCGTCAAAGCGGTGGGCTTCATCAATAAGGTATGTACCGTCTGAAAACAGCACCAGCATACGTCTGGTTTCGCTGTTTACATTCAAATCGCCGTCTTCTGAGGTTAAAACTCGGTTGCCGTTGGCAAACAGGGTTTGAAAAATATTTTCATTTTTGCCGCCATTGTCGCTTTTATCTTCTTCAATATCCGAGCTTTTTTTTATCGGCGGCGGGGCAAGCACCGAAGAAAGTGCGGCCGCAGCTTCTTTTTCGGGCGATGTTTTGGTTGTTTCGGCAGGCTTCAGCGCGCCGGAGCTGATACGCTCGGCGCTGCTTAAAGTTTGAACCTGTTTAACACTTTCTTCTGTCATCTTTTTATTTTACAAACATTCCCTGTCCCAGAGAGCCTACTCCTGAGCCTCCGCCGGTAGAAGCAGTTCTGCGTTTAGGTCTGTCGGAGGAGCTGCTGCTTTCGGCCGGAGCAGCCGGAGCTGCTGCTTTGCCGCCTGTGCTTTTAGCTTGGGCAGCTACCGCGCCGCGTACGTTTTTGATTGCAGCATTGCGGTTTACAACGCCGGATGCGGCAATAGGCGTTTTATCGGCACCGTTAAATGAAGCTTCCGGTTCATATTCGCGTACTGTTCCGCCGGTGTACAGATAGCTCTTGGTGCCTTTGTTATCAAAAGCAATGTAGTTGTCTGTAATGGCCGTCACAACTTCGCCGCCTTTCAGCATTGAACCGACATGGACAATAAATGTTGTACCTTCCTTGTTCAAAATCTTAGCTATAATGTCTTTGCCTTTTCCCGTAATATCCATAATAGCATATTCGTCAGACATATCAATAGCATCTTCGTCTATACCTTCGGCAAACGGATTGGCTGAGTTGCCGTTTTTAAGCTGCTGCAAGGCTTCTTCGCTTTGCATGATAGTCTTTTTCAAATTTTTGATTTGCGTTTCCAAAGAAGCAACAACTCTTTCATGGGCTGCTTTGGCGTTTTCGGCTTTTTGAACCGTTGCGGAAACTTCGCGGCGAATAGCGGAAACCTGTGTTTCAAAATCTTTAATCAAAGTCCGGCGTTCGTCACGCAGTTCTTTTACCTGATTTTGCAGAGCCGCATTCTTTTCCACCCATTTTTGGTTGGCAATCAGCATTTCGTTCATATATTCATTCAAAACGCGGGCTTGACGGACTTTTTCCAATTCCATTTCAGCTTTTCTTAATTTTTCCTGCGCTTCCAATTCTTTAATTTTACGCTGATTTTCTTCTTCTTTTAAGCGTTCTTCTTCAGCTTTTTGGCGGGCTGCTTCTTCTTGTCTGGCTTTCAAACGCTGCATGCGCAAAGCTTCAATTCTGTTTCTAACCTCTTCACGTTTATATTCAAGGTTTAAGATAGTGGTTTGCTTTTCAATGTTTGACATCTGGTTAAACAAACTGTTATCTACCTTGGAAAGAATGGTGTTTCCAAAACTTTCAAACGGAGATTTAGGAGCTTCGGCAATCGCTTCGGCTGCCAAATCGGCATCGGCCGCGTCTTTATCGGCCGCCTGAGATTTTTTCAAATCAGCGTTCAAATCGCCTTGAGCCTGTTTAACATCATCAGCCGAAATATTGTTTAGGCTGTCCGGCTGAGGCTCTTCAGCTTCGCCGGTCAGTCCGGCATCAGCCTGTTCCGCCGGGTTGGCCTCATTTTCGGCCTGCGGAGCAGCATTGCTTTCCGGATTGGCCTCGGCGCTGTTCAACGCCTGAGCATCTGCAGCATCGTTGGTTTTGGTTGGAGCCGCCTCGGCTTCTGCCGGCTCTTCTTCATCCAGGCCGAACAAATCATCAGATTGCTCAAGGGATTGGTTATCCTGAGCTGCCGGAGTTTCTGCCGGTGCATTTTCTACCTGCGCATAACCGGTTTGGCTAAAAGCCATTGTCGCCATAAACATCACGGCAATCAAGGCAATATTTTTATTTTTAATTTTATAGCTCATATATTTCCCCCTTGTAAGTCCAAGTGCTGCTATTGATATCGTATGTTATTTCTTTAACAGATAAACCTGAAAATTTCATTAACAATTCAACCCAAGTAAGCGGATCATTATTTGAAGCAACGCTGAAATCCATAATGCGATAGAGTGTACCGCGCGGAGAAGTCCAGCTTTTTCTTTCCAGATGAATTTCTGTTGTCAATGTTTGGTTTAAGTCGTTAATAATGTTGCGTAATTCTTTTTCGGTATATTCCGGAGGAGAATTCAATACAGAAATTTCTCCGATAGGCACAGTTACCATAAAGGTGTTGCCGTCTTCCGAAATTTCGCGTGAAGTAAAGTTTACGCCCGAAACATTCAAAGCCTGCTCCATCCAGGTAATACGTCCCAAATCGCGTTTCCAGCTGGTTATCAGCCCGCCGCCGTTGCAGGTAATGCCTTCAATCGACCAGCCCGGAGTGACAATCTGCACAACTTTTTTAGCGGCAGCGTAGCATTCACGCATCACATCTACCGGATTATCCAGTTTTTCCCAAGGCTTGGGCTCAGGAGGTTCCGGCGCCGGAGCTTCCACCTGTTCGACCGGAGCAATTACCGGTGCTTCCGGAGCCGAGAAAAACAGGCTTTGCAGCGTGGAGTAGCCATACCATAAGATAATGGCAAAGCCCACAATCACAACGCCCAGCATAATCATATCGTTGCTGCCGTTGATTTTATCCAGCTTAACCAGCAGGCCGCGGCTGATAAGGGTAGAAAGTGCATCCGGTTTGGTGTCTTCTATTCCCCATTCCTGCGGAGCAAACAGCATATCCCAATCCGGGACTGCCAGCATGGAGATAAACTGGTCTTTGGCGTCTTTTTCATTTACAAACAGAGTATCGCCGTCAGACAGGATAACATCGTTTCTGAAGCAGATATACCACCAGCCGCCGTCAACTTTGAACACGCCCAAAAACGAGGTTACGTTGCCGAGTGCCGTCACCAAAGCGATGGCGGCCGATGGTGTGCCTTTTACAAAACCTTGAGAAGAGGCAGCCAAGCCGAACTGAGAAGATTTTCCTTTTCGGACGGCGTATAAGTCAGCGCCTTCCAAAATGTTTTCGGCAGCTTCTTTTACTTCGGGCAGCGGGCTGTCTTCGTTAATTAAAGGTTGCCAGAACAAGCTGGCGGCATAGGTCACCCCGCCTTCAGTGAAGGATGATTTCCATGCTTTTTCTTCTTCAAAATCTTCAGCCACGTGCCTTCTCCTTAAAGTTAGTTCATTCTAGATTCCGGCGATAACGGGGATTCCAAAACAACCGGAGTCAACATAATAACCAAGATTGTTCTGTTCTTTTCAGCGCTTTGCGATCCGCCGAGCAAGGTGTTTTTAGGATTGCCTACACCTTTTTTGTCTGCGGTATCTTCAACACGCTCATAACCTGCCAAAATCAAAGTTTCGCCTGATTTCATAGCCACTTCTTGAGTAAAGCCGCGGGTTTCGATAACCGGATTTTGAATAAATTCGCTGTCTCCGCCGGAGCTGCTGGAGTTACTATCGCTAGAATCGCTGTCGCTGGAGCCGCTGTCGCTGGACGATGAACTGCCGCCGGAAACGTTTACGGCATCCAATGACAGCAAGTCAGACAAGGTCAGGTTAAAGAACATTAAAATTCTGCCATGGTCTAAAATACGCGGCAAAACGCTCATTGTAAAACCGGTTTCGATTTCTTCTGTTTCTACAGAAATATCGTAGGTATCGGAATCGCCGCTGTTTGTTTTAGTAATCTGCGAGATATAGTTCTGTGTCTTTACCACTTGGATTGGCGCCGGCTTATTGTTCATGGTTGTAACCGTACCGCTGGTAACCAGATTTGTCTGGCCTTCCTGCGACAAAGCATCCATAGCAGCGTCCACGCTCCAGCGGCTTGTACTGATACCCATTGTCAAATTAGAAAGTGCATCATCCATTGTAGACTTTGTATGTCCGGTAATATCTTTTATTGAACCGCGCTTGTTGAAGGTGGCAGACAAGTCTAAGCTGTATTTATCGGTGTTGGAAATATTAACTTGAATAACCTTCACGCTGATTGCAACCTGCTTGGATACACGCTGGTTTTGCTCATTGATATATTTAGCTACGCGTTTAATATCAGTCGGCGTTGCCGTCAGAGTGATTGTACCGGCGCCTTTATCCATAACCAAATTAGAGTCGGATGTAATCATTGAGCTGATGGTGCTTTGAATGTTGCCCCACATATCCATGCCGTCAACCGAGCTGCTTTGCGAAATGCTTGACGAACCGCCGGAGCCGCCTACGGAAACGCTCAAAGAAGGGTTAGTCGGCAAAGAATACAGCACGAAAGTTTTGGTAATATATTTATAGAAATAAATTTCATTCTTTTCGTATTTCCACCAAATTCCGAAACGATTGGCAACTTCATCCAAAAGTCCGCTGATAGGGCCTTTGTAGTTTACAATCATTTTTGTTGAATCGGTCCATTGTACGCCGATATCTTTCATTGCCGGCTGGTTTTTATCGGCATTGGCAACGGCATTTTCTTCCAATTCCGGAGCATAGCGAACCGAAAGCGAAGTAATTTTGTTAATCATGCTGCCG
Source organism: uncultured Eubacteriales bacterium (assembly GCA_963632615.1). Taxonomy (GTDB): domain Bacteria; phylum Pseudomonadota; class Alphaproteobacteria; order RF32; family CAG-239; genus RUG410. The sequence goes on along the minus strand of CAVGVF010000009.1, from coordinate 3,062 downwards.
ATTTCATACAGAGTAATCGGACGGTTGCTGATTAAAGTAATGCCGTCTTTTGTTTCCAAATAAGCCGGAACAGGCTGGCCTTCAAATTCAATATTGCTGGTGTCGCCGAGCCAAATATCATTTTTAACTCTGACCACATCATCCGGAATAGGGTCGCCCGGAACGGCCGCTTTTTGTTTCAAATCCAAAGCGTTTTCGGTTTGACGAGCCATGCTTTCATCCATTTCCGGAGAAACAGAGCAGGCAACCGTTACACCCAAAATACCGATAACGGCCAGTTTTACTAAATTAGTCATACGCATTTTCGTCCTCCATAGTTTCAATTACCAAGACGCGGTTACCTTTATAGAATGTAGCTACCGGAGCCGGTCTTGCTCGGGCAAAAGCGCGTACAAGGGCAGACGACACATCGGCAAAATTGCCTCTGAACATTGCGCCTGCATTTAGTGTGTAGTTGCGGTTTGTTTTCCAAATCAATCTCCAGCCGGATTCTTCGCTCCATTGGGTCAGGAGCTCTTTCAGGCTTTGTCCTTCTTCTGCCAGCCAGTCTTTATTTTTATCTTCTTCTTCGGCTTTCGGCTCTTCTTGCTGAGTTTCTTCAGTCTGGACTACGCCTTGAGATTGAATGTAAGCGGCGTTTCTTCCGCCTTGCGGATAAGCTGTGCCGTTAGAGCCTTGAACATAACCTGCGCCGGCAGGTGCACCGGCAGCGCCGTCGCGTTCCATAACTTCGGCCTCATAATCGACAACTTCATTGTCAATGCTTGGCGGCACGGCAGCAGAAATATTGTTTCCGGCGCCGGCTTGCGTTATACGATGATCTCTAGGTGTACGCTCGCCGTAGGTGCGGAAATCTGCTTGTGTGCGTGTATAATTTATGCCGGCTGCCGGTTCAGGCGCATCTTCACATACGCTGAAGCCGTCAGGAGTTTCGGTGCAGACTTCGCGATATTCCTGTTCGCTGGTGCAAATACCGTCTTGGCATTCTTCTTCCAAATAGCTTTTATTGCTGATACAGCCGCTCAGTGCAAAAAGGCACAGAAATAAACTTAAGGCGGCAAGCTTATTTGTTATAATTTTTCTTTCAAAGTTGTATCTCATCGTATTTTCCTATAATACAGGTTGCAATTAAAATAGCAAGCAGAAGTTAATACCAAGGGTTATAAGCCTTTTTGCGGGCTTTGTTCGCATCTTCTTCGCTGGCGTATCTAACATTTCTAATAATAAAAGAGTTTGGCTCCCTTTCGGTAAAAATTATGTTAATTTTATTGTAATCAACACCATTATTTACCAAAATCGAGTACAAAAGGTTCAAGCGTTTTTGCTGCAGTTCGTATGAGCCGGAGCCGTCGATTCTGATTTCCACAAAAACATCATCGTTTTTTACGGCGTTATCAGAAAAAGCTTTAATCCATTCCAGAGTTTGTCCGGAAATTTCCGCACGGTTTACCTGAAACGACAATTTAAGCTCAGACGGAGCAATGCCGGAATTGTCTTTGCGCCCCAAGCCCAAGAGCTTGCTGAAAGCTGAATCTCCGGATTTTGCTTTGGCGTCATTATTTTGGCTCTTATCATCGGTTTTGTTTTTTGATGATGAAAACCACGCAGCAATACTGTCGGTCAAACTGGTTGAATCTTCTGCATTTCCATCGGCTTTCGGCGTTTCTTGCTTTGGCAGAGGCGTAGTTTCCGGTTCAGCCGGTTTTTCGTCATCTTTAGCCGCAGTGTCGCCGAGTTCTCCGCTTTGCCGCAGTTTTTCGCTTAATTTTTTATTTTCTTCCGAATAAGAAAGCTGAGGTGTCAGATTCTCATCATTGGCAATATCTTCCGGAATAGGAATCAAGATGTTTTTCATCATCTTATATGCCACTTTTTTCTCATTATCCGATTTTGCCGGCTCAGGTTTTTGCAAATCAAGCGCAGCAACGTTTTTTTCGTCAGAAGGTGCAGCTTCAAGCTTGTTTTTGGTTATATGGTCATTTCCGGCTGTTGCAACTACCCAAGGGTCAGAGTATGGCTCAGCTTTCTTTTCAGCCTCATCAACCGCAGAATTGTCTATGCTGGCGGAAGCTATTTTGTTTTCGGTGCCCAAATTTTGCACTCGGACATTGTTGGAGGCAAGCGCTACTTGGCTGTTGTCGGCTTCATTGGAAATTTTTACTTCTTTATTCTGCACGGTAAAGTTATGCTTAATCGGAATCATAAATACCGGCGCTTCCGAAGCATCGGCGATTTTCAGCACTTCTTCATTATCGGCGTTTGCGGTTTCTTCTTCATTGTTGTCTGTTATATCGGCATTATTGGCCGCTGCGGTTTCTTCAATGTCATTTTGCGCGATGTCTGCGACCGCCCGGAGGTTTGGCGCCGCGGTTTCGTTTTCCGGTTCATCCGGCTCATAAAGAACTCCGCTGGCAATTTGCACCTCATCATCGGTTTCCGGAGCTGTTTCGCTTTGGGCAATTTCAATTTCCGAGGCAGCCGGAGGCCGGTTATCGTCAGCTTTAGCCAAAGAGGCTGCGGCAGAACGGTTATTAAGTTCATTGAATTTTTCAATAATCGGGTTGTTTTCTTCCGTATCGGCAAACAAGTTTATGTCTTTAGTTTCAATATTGTCAAAATTCGGAGCTTCGACCTCGTTTTGCTGTGCAGCCGGCAATAGCAGATACACCTTAGTGGCAGCAAATACCGCCGCTAAAGAAAATAAAAAGCTGCCTATAAAGCATTTCCAACCGAATTTTGGCATTTTCAAACCCTTAAATGCAGGAATCCGTATGCAAAACGGCGCACGGACACCCGTCTTAGCGGCAGAATACAACGAATTTTGTTAAAATAGAGTTAATAGAGAAAAACAAAGTAAAACAAAGCCATACGGGGCAAATTTTTATTATCAAAATATTTACTTTTTAATGCTATACCAAAGGCGTTAAGACAGTTTTATAAATATGAATTTTTTGTGACAGCATATTTTTTATTGTAAAAACAGATGGTTGCACAATTTGAAAAATACTGGAATTTTTTGCAAAAATGCGTTAATATAAAATTGTATAAAATTCGACTTAAGG
>CAVGVF010000008.1:10094-34059 GCA_963632615.1 uncultured Eubacteriales bacterium | reverse complement strand
GCCTACAACGATGCTCATCAAAAAGTTGACGCCATGATGGAAGAAGGCATGAAAGAAGCTACCAACGGCGTCGGTTTGGGCGGTTTGAAACTTCCATTCTAGAATTGAGGCCTTATTGTGCAAGGTAAAGAAATCGAAAAACTTACCAAAATCATCGCCAAGCTTCCGGCGCTGGGTACGCGTTCGGCACGCCGTATTGTTTTGCAGCTTCTGAAAAAGAAAGAAGCAACAATGCTGCCGCTGATTGCCGCATTGCAGGAAGTTGCCGATAATGTGAAAAAGTGTCCGGTTTGCGGCAATTTTGACACCCAAGAGCCTTGCTCGGTCTGCCAAGATGCCGCCCGTGACCGCGAAACAGTCTGCGTGGTGCAGGATGTAGCCGATTTGTGGGCTATGGAACGTGTGGGACTTTACCGCGGACAATATCATGTTTTGGGCGGGATTCTTTCGGCTTTGGACGGCGTTACTCCGGATGATTTGAATATGGAAGGCTTGTTTTCGCGTTTGCAAAACGGCCTGATAAAAGAAGTAATTTTGGCGCTGCCGGCCACTATTGACGGGCAAATTACCGCGCACTATCTGTTATCCCGCCTCAAAGAATTTCCGGTTAAAGTCACTACTTTGGCTCAGGGTATTCCACTGGGCGCCGAACTGGATTATATGGATGACGGGACGATTCAGCTGGCGCTTTCTGCCCGTAAAGAACTTTGAAATATTAAAAGGCGGTTTTATGCCGCCTTTTTCTTATTTATCATCATCCAAAAATGAAATATGCAGCAGCGTTACCGGCTTAATTTCTGTAGCGGCAAAAACACGGCGGCGGATTTGCCCGCGGATAAAATCTTCTATCTGGGTATGATTTTCACATTCCAGCAGCTTCTTTTCAATCAGCGGCTTAACTGTGGCTAAAATTTCATCAGCCAGCTTGTTCCAATCATTTTCTTCCAAAATATCAATAGAAGACATCTGCAAATCCAAAAGCTTTTTATCTTTAATCACGGCACTGATAAACATACTGCAATTAAAAGCTATGCGGCGGCGGTTTTTAATCAGCTGCGACCCCAGCGACACCGGACGGTTTCTGTCCCAGCCGATAATATCGCTGAAAACCTGTTCCAAAAACTCAATGTGATTATTGTGCAGCAGGCACATATCGCCGTTGCGTGCCGAAAACACTTCTTTAATTCCGCAGCTCAAAGCAAAGCGCTTATGTTCGCGGATAAATTTTTTATCGCCGTGCACCGGCAGCACCACCGCCGGTTTCAGCAAATCATACATGCGTTTCAAATCATCGCGGCAAGCATGTCCGGAAGTGTGAACCAGCTGCGTTTCATCTGTAATTACCGTTGCGCCCTGCGCTGCCAGCTTATCCTGCATACGTTCGATTTTATCTTCATTTCCCGGAATCATTTTTGACGAGAAAATAATCGTATCGGAATTATCCAATTTAATATATTTGCTCTCGCCGTTGGCGATAATGCTCAAAGCACTGCGGTAGTTTGCCTGTGAGCCGGTGCAAATATAAAGCGCCTTGTCTGCCGGAATATCTTTGGCTTCTTCCATGGTATGAACCTGCGGCAAATCTTGCAGATAGCCGCATTCTTTGGCGATTTTGATATTGTTAATCAGCGTGCGTCCCAGCAACACAGGAGTTCTTCCGGCTTTGTCAGCAGCCAAAATCAAACTTTCCAGCCGCATCAGATTAGAAGCAAAACAAGTTACAATCAGCCCGCCTTCAACCTGCGGGATAATTTCCAGCAAACTCTTGCGGACTTCGGCTTCGGACGGCGATTTTTTATCCACCATAATATTGGTTGAATCGCAAACCAGCATTGAAACGCCTTCTTTCGAAAACTTTTTCAAAGCCTCAAAATCTGTCGGCAGCATAGAAAGCGCCTCATCGTCAAAACGCCAATCCGTTGCGTGCAGAATATTGCCGTATTTGGTGCGGATGGCCAAAGCACAAGTCTGCGGCACCGAGTGGGCAATAGAAATAAACTCAACGCTGAAATTCGGCAATTCCACCGTTCTTTGCTGATTTACCGAAACCAACGGCACCACATTTTCCATTTTAAATTCCGCCAAACGCGATTTAATCAGCCCCAAGGTAAAATCCATTGCATAAACCGGACATTGCAGATGCGGCCAAATTTGGGCAATCGCGCCAAGATGATCTTCATGCCCGTGTGTTATAAACAAACCTTCAATATCATCCTTGTAAGCATCCAAAAATTCCGGCGATGCATAAGCCAATTCCATTCCCGGATATTCATCCAGCAAAAAGCCGTAACCGGCGTCAACCACAATTATTTTGCCGTCTACCGCATACATATACATATTCATGCCGATTTCATCGGCGCCGCCCAGCGGCAAAAAATAGATTCCTTCTTTTTTAAATTCACTCATCTTTTTTATTTATCTCTTCAAAAAACACATCTCCTGCCAATATTTTTTTAACACCGGCAGGCGTTTCCATTAACAACGCGGCATTTTCATCAATTCCTTTAAAAATGCCTTTTTCTTCTGTGCCGTTTTGGCGAACTATAATTTCTTTCCCCAAATTTTTGGCATTTTCGAGCCATTTCTCACGCAGAACTGCAAAACCATTTGCCTGCAGTAAGCTCAAATTCTGCGAAAAACTTTCCATAAATAAACGCAGCAGTTTTTGCGGCTTTATTTTTATACCGGCATCGGCCAGCGATGTAATATCATAAACGGCATTTTCAATCTTCGGGCTGGCAGCAACATTTACGCCGATACCGACAATCATATACTTTTCCGCGCCTTTTTCAAGTAAAATTCCGCTCATTTTAGCATTATTAAGCAGCACATCATTCGGCCATTTAAGTTTTATATCAGCATACGGAGCTATTTTTTTCACGGCTTGCAGCAAGCTCAGCGAACAAGCAAAAGCCAGCTCTCCCGCCCGCTGCAGTTCATATTCGAATGCCATAGAAAAAAATAAATTTCCGCGTGGGCTGTCCCAGCTTCTGCCGCGGCGGCCGCGACCGGCTGTCTGTTTTTCGGCATATACGGCAATATATTTTCCGGATTCGCCGCAATATTGCTTTATAACGTCATTAGTGCTGCCAACCTCGTCAAATATATAGTATACCCACTTATCTATCAATGCCATACCAAAGCCCCTTCTAAAATCCATTCTAAATCCTGCATCAAAAAGTGCGGCTGCACCATCAGCACAATCATCAGCAATATTGTCAGCAAAACAGCGGTGTAGATTCCTCTGTCTGCACGGTCAAAAGCTATATTGCTGTTTTCAAAATACAAAGTTTTGACAATCTGCAAATAAGAATATGCCAGAATCACAAGCGCTGTCAGTAAAGCCGCCAGCTGATAAAAGTTATTATGCAGCACCAAATCGCTGAATACGGCGAACATGCCCAAAAATCCTAAAAACGGCGGAAATCCAATCAATGAAAACAAAAATATGCTCAGCGCCGCCGAAATATACGGACGCTTAAACGAGGCTCCCTCAAAATCGCTGAGCATAAACAAGTATTCGCCTTTATTTTTCAGCCCGAACAAACAAGCGCACACCCCATACATAGCTATCAAATACACCACCAGATACACAAACGCCGTGTTTAACGCGTCCGGCGACAGCCTTTGCAGCATCAAAAATATAATTCCTTGCTGATAAACAGAACTGTAAGCAAATATCTTACGGATATTTTTACCGCTGCAAGCCCCTATTGCTCCGGCAAACAAAGAAAGCAGCGCCAGTCCTTGGCAAAAAATACTCATACGCGGCTCAATCGGCGAAAAAACCTGAATATTAAGCTTTATGAAAGCCGCCCAATAGACACTTACCGGCACCAGAGTAAAATAAGTGAACACCGGCAAAACAATTTGTCCGGTTGTCTCGGTATACCAAAAATGCAGCGGTGACAGCCCCAGCAAAAATACAAACACCAAAACAATGGCAGCTGCAACTGCAAACACCGTTCCGCTTTCAGTATTGTTTTCAAAATATGTTTCCAGAGAAGCATACGCCAAATCTGCATTCCGGCTCCCTAAATAAACGGCAATACCAGTCATCAGCGCCCAAACAGCCAAAGCCGATAAGGCATACAGCCGGCTGCTGACATAGACTTCTTTTTTTTTGTCCGCATGAATAAACAGCAAATAATTAGCCACCAACAGCCCGCCGATGCTGCAGAAGGTTAAGCCCAAATTTTCAGACATAACCAATAATAATCCGGCAAAACCCGATAATAATAAACCGCAGCAAAACAGCGAACCGCTGATATTCATGCTGGAATACCATTTGCGGGATAAAAATAAAGTGGCGCACATCGCGGCAAACATCAAAACCAAAAACAGCTGCGAAAACCAATTTGCCTGCATCATTTCCGGAAAAGCCGAGCGGTTATAAAAAATAACGGAAGCTCCAAACCCGGTTGCGGCAAATATTTTAGCCAGCCGAAAAGATACACCGGTCGAACTTTCACGCAAATAGCACAAAAGCAGCAGCAACGCTCCGCCGCCCATAATCCAAAAAGGAGAAAGATAAAGTATGCTTTCAATCATAGTATTCTCCTAAAATACAAACCACAGCGGATTAAAGAACGATAAAAACAAGACTGCGACAATTCCGGCAAAAAACACTTGCTGTTTCAAGGACAAATCCTCTAAATTTTCCGCCTTTTCTTCGTGATGTTTTAAGTCCCGCATCACATAAAGCTCATGCAGCAGGCTCAAAGCCACAATGGTTAAAGCCGTCATAACCCACAGGCCGACCGCAAAGTTCTCTTGAAAAATTTCGGATATCAGCACGAAATTGTTCCAGAATAATGAAGAAATCGGCAGTCCCACCGCTGTCAGCACAAAAAATGACATTATTACCGAAAAGCGCGGCATATAGGCCAGAATTCCTTGATATCCGCAAGTTTGCAGTCGGCATTTTTCTTCAAACTGCAAATCCAAAATAACCAAAGAAGACGTAACCAACAAAAATATAAACAACGAATAGGCAATATTCATTTTCAACGTATCTACAGGTAAAATAACCGCCAATAAAAAGAATAAGTAATAAACCGTGGAATACGCAAACAGTTTATACAAAAACTCACGGCTTACCCAGCCGATTAAGGCCAGAAAAAGCATAGTCATCACTGTAAATGCTTCAATATACGGCAGATACGAGCTGATGCTTTCCGGCACAGACAAAGGCCAAAATCTGGCAAAACCGTACAATCCGGTCAAAGGCAGAATATTAACCATTATATAAACCAGCGGATTGCGGATGTTGGAGCTGACTGATGCAATCCATGAGTGAAAAGGCCAAACCGGAATGCGGGAAATAAAAGCAACGCAAACCGCCGTCCAAACCAAAAGCCCGGCATGCGGCGCCATATCGACCAAAGCTATTTCCGACAAACGTATATTGCCGTGATAAAATTTATACATAATCAGCGAAGCTGCCAGCAAAAACAAAATACCGACAAAGTTATAAATAAAAAAACGATACAGTATTTGAACTTTTTTGGTATTTCCGCAAGCGCCTATCAGCATAAACAGCGGCAGCAGCATTCCGGCAAAAAAGGCATAGAACGACAAAATATCGGCCGCAGTGAAAAAAGCCGTAATACAGCCGGCAAAATAGAGCGTCAAAAGCAGCAGCATTTTATTTTTACGGGTATTTTCATTAAGCCCGGCCAAACCGATAGTCAAAGCAAAATAAACACCCAATATCAGCAGCAGCGAAAACGCATCCACGCCAAAATATAAGTCCAGCCGAATATTTTCAAGCCAGCGGTAAGAAAATCCTTCTGTTTCAGCCGCTTTAACATCAATCAGCGAAAACAAGCGCAAAACAATCAATATATTGGTTATAAGAGTAAAAAACGTAACATTATAGGCATTATTTTTGCTATCCGGAGCCGTCAAAACAAAACAGCAGCCGATTAAAGGCAAAAGCAGCATAATCAAAATCAATTCCGGCATCAATCGATTCCTCCGTAATAAAAAGCCGCAGCCCACAGCACAGCCAGCATCAGCAGCATTATAATTCCTCCCCCAATTAAATTATAATGCAGATTGCGGAAAATCCTGACTGCACTTTGCAGACACAGTGCGGAAAAACCGACTACAAATTTTTCAACCACCATTCTATCGATAATCACAGCCAAAACCCGCCCCATCCACTGCAGCGGCTGCACAAAAACAAAGCTGAAAAATACTCCGAAACCTTTTTGCTTCTGTCCTGCGCTGCAAGCATAGATTTTATACACCGCATTGGGAATCGGCAACATTGTCAGAAAAATAAAAGCTGCAACGACCAAACTTGCCGTAATTTGCGGCATACCGGCAATATTTTTCGATTCGATGTATATCCAATAAATTATGACCGGCAGCGTTAAAATCCAATACCAAATCTTAAAACAGGCTGCTTTGCGATTCGCATCGCTTTTGGCTCGAATGAAGCAAAATTGCCGCATCAGCTGTGCAGCCGAAAGCAAATATAATAATCCGGCAACACCCAAATTCTGCTGATATTCAGCTTTTTGCAAATCAATCACATATATTGCCATCAGCCAAACTGCGGCCAGATAGATAAAATAAGCAAAGCTTCTGAACAAACTGCCTGCAAAATGACCTTCTTTGAGTTTCAGCAAGCTTACTGTCCGATTCGTTTGATAATATAAATAATAAACCAGACTTACTGCCGTATATTGGCACACCAACAGTTTAGAGAATGTTTCCGACCACACAAAATCTTGGGATATCAACAACAGCAGCAGAATAGACACAAACATCATCTGCATATAAACTATTTTTAATTTTACGTTTTCTGCACAGAATAAATTTATTCCGCCCCACACAATGCCAAGCCAACTGATTCCGATCAGCATCGGCAAGAACCAATCGGATGTCTGCCACAACAGATTGAATTTTAACAACAAAATCAAAGCCGCAGCCGGCGATGTCAAAAACAGCACATTCTGCAAACGATGAAAACGAATATCTTTCAAACGCTGCATACCTTCATGAAACGGCACAATTCCCAATTTGATAAATACCGCAAGCAAGCCTGCTGCTGCCACAAAATCCTTATGCAGCCCGATTTGAGTATATTTCAGAATCTGCCGCATATCCAACGACTCCAGCTGGCAGTTTATCACAGCCAAAACCGTAAACAGCAGCATATCAGCCAGCAGATTCAGCGTAGCATAAGTCTTTGAACTTTCAACATCTCTAATCAAAAGCAAAGCCAGCACATCCACCGCAAACAAGCCCGAAAGCAGCTGCACCAAGTTGTTGCTGGTAATCATCATTATCAAAGCCGTCAGATCAAACAAAATAACCGCGTTGAAAATACCGCGCCGCTCCTCATAGCGAAACACCGCATTATAGCCGATTGCCAGCAGACTGATAAAGAAAAACGGCAGAATAAGCCGGCAATTATACCGATTCGAAATAATATCCACCATAATGTTCCCGCTGGGCGAACTGTTCCATACAAAAGAAAATGTCTGCTCAACAGCATCATCACTATGCCGGCAAAAAATATAAAAGACGACAGTTACGCACAAAAAAAGCAGCCGAGAAAAGACTCGGTCTGTTTTTATGCCAATTTTTATACTACTTAAAAAGGCAGCAATAATTAACAGAAATGCGGTATCTGCAATCATTTAAGCCAACTTTAACTTATGAGATAATCAGACTTTGAACGTTTTTAACCAAACGAACCGGAACAATATATTCACGCTCAACATCATCATTATCAATTTCAACCACCAAAATCTCAGATACAGATTTCAACGGAGAACGCGCGCCCTTGTCTATATTGTTAAACGCAACTGAGCTTTCTTGAGAGCGATAAAGCAACGCCCTGTCGCCGCCGTCATAAATAAAACGCGGATTTTCAGGACCTCCTGCACGGCTATCCATCATCAACATAATTTCGCCTTTAGCATTTTGCAAAATACTATATCTGCCTTTTTGCCCAATTTCATTGCTAATAGTCATACATAACCTCTACAAAACTAAGTTTTTATCAAAATTTAAGGAATATTAACATACAAATCTTAATAAATAAACACTAATTTCATTTTTTTTAACTTTTTTTATTTTTTCTATTGACTTCCGTAATTTTATCTAATATAAGCATACTCGTTAAGCGAGTTCGTAGCTCAGTCGGTAGAGCATTTGACTTTTAATCAAAGGGTCGCGGGTTCGAATCCCACCGAGCTCACCAACAAAATCAAAGACTTAGGAGTTATATCCTAGGTCTTTTCTTTTTTAGAACAAGAATTTATCCAACTCCTGTCCCACTTTTTAAAGTTACAATAAGTGACTATTCCCTAAAATATACCTGCCGAAATATTCGAAATTTTCGAAATATTTATTTAGTATTCATCTGCACGCATTATTGTTAAAATGCGATTCGTTAAATTAGAATCGGCTGCATCAGTACTTAAATATATATAATCGTGGTCATAATAATCAATTTTCCAAAAGTAAGTAACGCCTTATAAATTAAGAGAATATTGACTTTTTCAGTATAATGTATAAATAAAAATAACACTCCGAATAAATCCATCGGAGCGATATTTTGAAATGTCTAGGTTACTTAACGCATATTAAATAGCCTATTTTTTCTTATACGGAGTCTGAGCCAAGGCTGAACCTGCTGCTGTCTTGCTTATTTTGCTAGTGCGACCGCTTCGCAAAACTTTTGAAGCTGCTGTCGCCGCTCTTTTACTTGTTTGTTTTATATTTTTAGCCAACTAAATCACCTCCTCTCTCTTTATCAAATAACTTTTAATACTCAATATATGACGATTTGCTACCAACTTCCGTAATAAGCAATCTATTAATAGCACAAGACGAATATGATGGCTTTGCTCTATTAAATGCTTCTATAAAAGCTGATTTTGCTTGTTCTTTAGAACCTGAAAACCACAAAGTTGTATTAGGTAGCAAATACTTATGATTATCGTTGTTTATAGTGACATAGGCATGCAGAGTACCATTACTGGCATCAGCTATTTCTGTCGCAGATACTCTGTTGTCAGATAAATCATATGTGATTAAAATATCTAGGGAATTCCAATTAAAATTTGTTTTTGACATTTTACTATCTCCTATTATATTTATTGTTAAGTGAGATATACACGCTGATAAGTTCACAAGATACAACATCGTATCTCATTAGCGAACATACATCTAAAAATAATGCTTGTCAAATACAATTTTGTTCGTTATATACACATAGTGTGAATTATGTGTATAACTTTAGACGAGGGGAAAATGTCTACAATCGGTGAAAAGTTAAGGAAACTTAGACAAGAAAAAGGGCTTTCTCTTGATGAGTTAGCTAAAGAGACCCAATCTAGCAAAAGTTATTTGTGGGAACTCGAAAAAGGAACTAAAAATCCTTCTGCCGAAAAATTATCAGAACTAGCAAAATATTTTGGAGTAACTCTTGATTATTTAATTAAAGAAAATGAAAATCAGACTTTTGATACTGCGCAAAGGATATTTACAAGAGTTAATAATTTATCAGAAGACGATCAAAAGAAGATTGAATCAATAATTGAAACTTTATTTAGTGATAAGAAATGAATGAAGACTCTCCTCAAAAAGTAGCTATTAGACTATCACAAATACTAAATATTACAAAAGGACTAGATCACTTTCCCGTTGATGTTAGAGAACTTGCTCTTTCTTATTCAAAGAGTACTTGTTCTACTAGTGAAGATCGTCTTATTGCTATTTTAGGAGCTGATTTAAGTAATGATATTGATGGTATATTACAAAAAACACCTAATGGTTGGGTAATAATTTATAATAATTCCATAAAATATTTAGGAAGAATTAACTTTACCATTGCTCATGAATTTGGACATTATCTACTGCATCGTAAAAAATATCCAAATGGCTTACAATGCACAAAAAACGACATTTATAATGATAGTATAAAAAGAGCTATTGAAACTGAAGCAAACATATTTGCCTCTTATCTTCTTATGCCTTTTGATGATTTTAGAAAAGAAAGCAATTTATATCCTTTTGGCCCTACATTATTTGAAAATTTAGCTAAAAAATACAACACATCATTAACAGCAACTATATTAAAATGGATTGATATGACTGATAAAAAAGCAATGGCTATTTTTTCAGATAATGTTTTTATTGAATGGAAGAAACAAAGCAATGCTTTATATAAAACAAAAATAATTTCTGCAAAAAAATCTTCAACTCCAGAAGAAATACCTTCAAATTCTATTACTTATAAATTATTTTATAATAGAAGTGATGCTCATTATGAAAAAGATCAGAATGGTATCTGGGCTAAAGAAGGCATCATTACAGAAGAAGTTGCTTTTGTATCTCCTGAATTAGAATTTGCAATTACCGTTGTATTATTTAATGATGTTACTTATCCAAAAAAAACGGAAACATAGAACACGATTGCTATGACAAGTTCTCAAAACTAAATAATCGTTAAATTTTCAATTTCTCACAATATTGCATTAGATCGTTGACTTTGGTGATGATGCGTTTTTGCTCTGCCCGCGGTTGAAGTCGCATAGTTTTTGGATATTGTTTCTTTGGCTTTTAGCTACAGGTTTTCTCATATAATCCAAATTGGACGTTATTGAAACAAGCCTTATCTGACTACGCATTTTAATATAATCATTCACTATAATCAGCTCGTTGTTCTTTAGTTATTTCTATGAATTATATTTGATAAAATCATTCAATGCTTTTCCATCCTCAGTACGCCAATAATATTTACCATTACAAGCCCCGCCACCAACAAATTCTCCTGCTGTTGAAGGAGATGTAAACTCTAAATCTTTTGTTGTTACACCATTTACAATGTATTTGTTATAATTATCTCGTAATTTTTTTACAGAATCATAATTACTATAAATTTTACTATCAATGCGTGAACCAGATAATACAATATAGTGATTACCATTCAAAACCTTCATTCTAGCGTCTGTTGAGTCACGTAAAAACTTGAATATCAAATCTGTATTGACCGTATATTTTCCTTTATAATGAGGAGACTTCTTTTTACCATTTTCTTCAATAATAGAAATTTTATCAATATTATCAGGGATATTTAATTCAGCATCTTCTATTAGTTGAGCACAACGAGCTAAATGTTTTAGTGCATCAGCAGGTTTAATGTTAAAAAATTCACGTCCTTTACGAATTCTTTTATCCGCTAAATCAGTCAAAATTTCATGTAAATGCTTTTCAAGTTCATTGTATTTTGACGTCTTGATTGTTGCATATATTTCAAATGGCAAAGGTACAGCAGTGTTATCTAATTCTTTTGAACGAACATCAACTTCACGAGAGCTTTTTCCTATTTTTATCCAATCTTCTCTAAAACTTGGATTTATTAAAATGTAAACATATCCTTTTTCTTTTTTCATAATATGCATCCTTTCCTTTTGATTTATTACTGAGATATTACCGAATAATTCCCAGAAAGACAAGTAAACTTTCCAAAATACTAATATTTCTTTATAAAAAAGCTTCAATTTTTAAGTATTAAATCCATAAATAATATTACCAGTGCTAAGTTGGCTATTATTTCTTTAGCTTTTCAATCTTGTTCTTTTGCTTTTCGCTAAACAAGGCATATCCGGATTGAGTGAATGCCAACGGTCTTATTTTTTCTTCTTTTATCCAATAACGGATAGAAGATACCGGAACGTTGCATAACTTGGCAAACTTAGAAATGGTTAAGAGTGTTTTATCGGCTTCCGGTTTATTGATATCTAACAAATCAATCATCATTTTAAGCGAGCGATTCATTGCGGATAACATAAATCTGTAATAGGGTTCCTTATTTTCTTGTGTTTGATAGGTTTCTAATGCGCTCAGATATCGTTTTCTATCAATAGGACGAATAATAATCGGCGCATAACCGTTTTCCATTAAAATGCTATTGAGCAATAGCCGTGCAGTTCTGCCGTTTCCGTCAATAAAAGGGTGTATAGAAACCAAACGATAATGTGCTTCAATGGCTTTTATTAGCATATCATCATCTTTTTGTGCTAGCCATTTAGAAAAATTATCCATTAAATCAGGAACTTTTAACGGGTTAGGCAAAATTGTTTGCGAACCAGATATTCTAACTCGGACAGAGCGATAAAAGCCAGCGTTAGTGTCGTTAATCCCTGTTAAGATGGTTTTATGAATCTTTAAAATGTAGTTTTCATCAATTTTAACATTATTTTTTGCAGATTCCATTATAAAATCAAAAGCTTTTGCGTGATTTAAGGCTTCTAAATAATCATTTATAGGTTTTGCGCCAGAAGTTATTTTTTCTTCAATAGCTAATTCGGTTTCTTTACGCGTCAAGGTATTGCCCTCAATAGCGTTTGAAGTATAAGAAAGCTCCGTTTTCAGCCACTTATCAAGGATTATTTGATTGTCTTTGTTTTTCAGTAACTTTTGAAGCGTTTTTTTATTTTCTTCAATTTTTGCTCTGACTTCCTGCATATCAGCTCCATACTTTATAGTTTCAATATATGTAAAGTATAAACCTTTAAATAAGAATGTCAAGTTTATAGTTAAGAAATATTGTAACTATAAAGTAGATATTTAATAGTTTTTCTTATACCTTGAGCTATTAAAAAAATACTTAATAGTTGCTTTTATTATTTTTTACAATAAAACCACTCATTATCGCTAATGAGAGGCTAGCATTTCATTCTGAAGTTTTTTATTTCAGATGTAGTCAGGCGAAGATTTTGTAGCGGTCTTCGGGATTGGTAAAATATATTTCTTCTTGTTTGTGGTCAGTTGTAGAAATTTTGTTCGGATTATGTATGGCGTACAACTTACAATAATCGTCAGTAAAATTTTCAACAGCCTTTACATTTGCTTTTAAATATCCTTTTTTTCTTACCGTAATATTACCAAGTAATCAAGTTAAGTTTAGTGAATATTTGTATATTATTGCTCATATCCAATAAAAGAAGCAAAAATATCTTTACAACCAAAATTATTGCCGATATTTTAGAGATGAAAGCGCGATAGTGCTTTTAGGGCGTCGAAAACCCTTTGAATCAATAATTAGCCGCTGTGCATAGCGACTCTATTTTTTATGCCGACTTCTGTTTTTGGACGGATGTCGGTGAATAAGGCTATATGCTGAATAAGCCGAGCCGTTTTTTATTTATTGATTCACGGTTTTCGAACATCCGCCCGCTTCAAAGCGGGTTTTGTTTTTATATACAATTTTTGGAGGTTTGGAAATATGAATAAGAATTTGAAAAGTAATAATGATAAATTTGCAAAAGGAAACAGTATTGTTTCTCGTTTTTTCTCCGTCATTACCGGATTTATTCCGGTAATCTTGGTGCAACAATGGATTAACCTAGTCAATAAAATTGCCTTATTATTACATAAGTACCGGTTCAGCCAAGATTGCCGGAACAGACTGTGCGTCATGTCCGGCAATGACGGGTGCTGGGGATGCAGGCTTAGTGTTTGCTGCAAGTTTTTGAATCGGATGTACCATCCTGGATCCTCTGCGAATGAGCTTACGCTCAAAGCAAAGGATGACTATAAAAGTACGTTGCAGGGCGGAAGAAGCATGATAGAAATGCTGGGTGTCCTTGCTATAATCGCTGTTCTCTCTGTCGGAGGTATCGCCGGTTATTCTCAAGCCTTGGAAAAATGGAAAATTAACAAGACCCTTGAAGGATACAGCTATTTAACTCAAGGTCTGATGGAACATATCGATAATTTAAAAGTTTTGCAGCCAACTAATGATGCTGGTAAACATTACTTGTTAGAAACGATTAAAGGATTAAATCTTATTCCGGAAGGATGGTCCATACAAAACATAAGCTTGGTGGATACCACCGGCAGCATGGTTACTGTCTTTGCTCGAAGAAATCATTTGGTTTACGACATAGCACTGGGAACATACTCTTTTGATGACAGCAATAATATTAGATCTGATAACTTTTCAGCTAAGCTGTGCCGAGAATTTATCAGCAACTTCGCTCAGCCTTTGCATTCTTCTTTACAATATATTTGGATTTTTAAGACGCAAACCGAAGCCGAATATTATATGGGAGATTCTTTATGCAACAATAACAACAAATGCCTAATCAATATGACTTTATCAGACATACAAAATGCTTGTACTTCTTGCGTAATTGGAACTGATTTTTGCTTACTGGTTTTGGAATTTTAGCAACGTATACTTTTAATGTCATTCATCGCCGGTACTTTCCACTGGAAGTGCCGCGGCGGGGAATCCATGATGCTAAATCATTTCTTCTTCATAATGCTATAATCATAAGTTATTCCAGCATTTTCAGAGTTAATAATGTATCATCTGCATTTTTGACTAAGAAACTTGTTCCCCCTAATTCAGAAAATATTTTACAATTCTTTTCAGAATTATCAAGCAGAACAGACTTTTTTATATCAAAACCATACAAATCAATAATTTTTTTAAATAAACATTCCGGGGGAGCATCATCTTTTAAGACGCCGTAATCATACGAATTAAAGATATATGAAAAATATTTTTCAAATTGTATTTGAGGATTCGTAAAGCGATTAAAACAATCCATATTATCTGTTATCAAGATTGTATTGTTATTCACATTACATTTAGAAATAGCTTGTAAAATATCTGCTCTAACAGACATATTTTTGCAATCTTTTACAAAAATATCCCATATCAATGTATAATTTATTCCTGTATTTTGAGAAATATTTTTAATAACTTCTTCAGAAGAAATTTTTCCTCTCATCCACTTCTCAATTAGATGGACATTATCTTGAAAGAGAAACTTCACGATTATTTTACTTATTTCTTCCGGAGCAGATCGCCAAAAATAATCAAAACAAATCGTACCATCAAAATCTATAAAAATATTTTGCTTTTTCATATTGCGCCTTTGAAAAATTGTATTACCACTTAAAGGTAACGTTAATATGAACAAAAATGTTGTCAATCCAAAATATAAATATTACAAATTTTGCAATAGTTTATTCTACTGACAAATAATTTCAAAGTATCGGTTTTTACTTTACATTTCAATTAAACCCCATTAAACTTCATAATTAGACAGATGATAGTCTGTCCGAGGTGTGAGAACCTCTTAAACAAGCGTCATAAAAGACGTTAAATGCCTTCTGGTCTATTGGCTGGAAGGTAGTAGAATATGCTATATTTTTAATAGCTAATATACTACACTATTTCTTGTTTAATAGTTCTCAACTTCCAGTCGCTTTTCAGGCGGCTTTTTTCGTTATCAATATAATAAAAAAGGAAGTTATTATGAAACAAAATCAATTAGGCCGCTCCATGATAGAAATGCTGGGCGTATTGGCTATAATCGGAGTGTTATCAGTCGGCGGAATTGCCGGTTATTCTAAGGCGATGGAAAAGTATAAAATCAACAAAGCTATCAATGAATATAGTTATTTATTATTTGGTCTATTGGAACATATTGATGAGATAAAAAATAATCCGTTAGGTACTGGTTTTTCTGATTTAGCAATTTCGTTAAAATTAGTTCCATCTGAATGGAAAAAAGTTAGTAGCAGATATTTAACGGACAGTCTTAATAATGTGATAAACTTAAAAATAAGTGATCAAAGAAAATTTAAAAATATGTTTGTTTTTGAGATTTATTTCGGTAGAAACGTACATTCCTATAAAGAAAGTCAACACAGTTTACATTTTTGCCGGGAATTATTTAATAATTTGGCAATTCCTCTGCATAGTTCAACATATGCAATGCATCTATGGAAGCAAAACACATCTAAGGAAAATTCTTTGTATTATGGTGATAGTTTTTGCTGTGCAGAAAGAAAATGTTTAAGAGATATTTCGGTTAAAGAAATTGAAAGTTTATGTAAGTCTTGTACAGTAGACAATACAGGCAGCTGTTCTATGTATTTTTTATTTTAGCAACTTTTTATAAATTATCAAAGGGCGGAGCTTGAAAACTCCGCCTCATCATACTAATTCTTTAAAAGAAGGATGATGATTTTAAGTATAAGAATTATTATACTTAGAACTTTGATTAAGTTGTCCATTCCTTATCCTTTCAGCTCTATTGAGCGGTTGGGAAAGGAGTTGAACACCAACATAAAAACAAAAAATATTTGACATTTATCTGTTTTTATGTCATACTTCCAATATAAGGTTGGGAAGTTGGGTGTTCAACTTCTTTCCTATGTTGGAAAACGTCTAGTGGTACGAACACCAGACGTTTTATTTATATATAGCTAAAACTTAAAAGTCAAATTCAAAATAAATACAACATAAATAGCGTGCGCAGATGCGATGGAATTTTTAAGCAACGTGTACAAACTATTTTTAATACCTCTCACCCGGAGCTATGCTCCGGCCTCTACCGCAGGGGGTGAGGTTTTAACTATTACTCTCGTCTGTTTTCCGTCATTACCGGATTTATTCCGGTAATCTTGGTGCAGCAAGTAACTAACCAAGTCAATAAATTTGCCTTATTATTAAAAAGGAGTATGTTTATTAACCAAGATTGCCGGAACAGACTGTGCGTCATGTCCGGCAATGACGGATGCTGGGGACGTTGGCTTAGTATTTGTTGCAAGTTCTTTAAGTACCCCTCACCCGACACTAATGTGTCGGCCTCTACCGCAGGGGACGAAGTTAAAAAAAATACCGGCTGCTATTTTACAGCAACCAGTACTCACTCACAGAAACTCGGATAGCGTGCGTAGATGCGACGGAATTTTTAAGCGACGTGTACAACGAGGTACACGAGCGCAAAAATCCCTAGCAGATACCAGCTAGACGAGTTTCATCATATATCGGCGATAACAGACATCGACACAATCACATCCGGCTCGGAAACCATTCCGTTAGGGCCGAAACCGCGCTTAATCTGGTCTACATATTCCATACCGGAAGTTACTTGTCCCCAAACGGTGTATTGACCGTCCAGCCATGGACAATCGCCGAAGCAAATAAAAAATTGACTGTCGGCGGAATCCGGATCCATTGCCCGAGCCATAGAAACAGTGCCGCGGGTATGACGGTTGCGATTAAATTCAGCTTTCAGCTTCTTACCGCTGCCGCCGGTGCCGTTACCGCGCGGATCGCCGGTTTGCGCCATAAAACCATCTATCACACGGTGAAATTTCAAACCGTTGTAAAAACCGTCGCGCACTAATTCTTTAATGCGGGCAACATGGTTTGGAGCGTCATCCGGAAACATTTCAATCACAATGTCGCCGTTTTTAGTTTTCAAAAGCAAAGCGTTTTCCGCATCTTTAACCTTGTAAGAATGCTTAATTTTCTTTGCTCTGGTTTCGCTCATTTCCAGTTTTTTGGTATCTTTATTTTCCAGATGTCTGGTGTTTGGTTTTTCAATATGTTTTGTTTCAGATTTTCCTAATAAATCAGTCATTTTAAGCTTCCTTTCTTTTCTAATATCCTATTTAGGAAGTCGCATTTAATTATTCAAGACAAACTCAACTCTTTCTTGCGGAGTCAAATTTTTCGGATAGGTTTCTTCAATTTTCTGCAAAATCGGCTGCAGCCCGATACCGTTGGCAATCTGGACTGAAAGCCCCGGACGGGCGTTTAATTCCAGCATCATCGGTCCGCGGTCGCGGTCTAAAACAATGTCAGCCCCCAAATAGCCGAGTCCGGTCATTTCATACGCCTGCGCCCCAATCAGCAGATGTTCTTTCCACAGCGGAACTTGCAGCTGCATTAAATCCGCGCCGGTATCCGGATGCAAAGCAATCGGCAGATTATGGCTGACAGCCTGCACCGCCTTGCCGGTTTTGATAGCCAAGCCGACCCCGACAGCGCCCTGGTGCAAATTTGCGCGTCCGGCGGATTCTTTTGTAGCCAGTCTGGTCATTGCCAAAGCCGGATAGCCCTTATAAACAATCAAGCGCACATCAGGAATCCCCTGATAGCTGAAATTTTTGAACACATCGGTAAAATGCACCAGCTCTTCAATCAGCGCCACGTCATATTGCCCGCCCAAGCTGTATAGGCCGCTCAAAATGTTTGAAACATGTTGATAGACTTCTTTAAACGTCAATACTTTGCCGGAAGGCGTGGTAAATATGCCGTTTTCATAATGCGCCACCACCAGCACGCCTTTGCCCTCACTGCCGTGTGCGGGCTTTATCACAAACTCGCTCTGCCCTTCAATCAGCTGCAGCAGATCTTTAACTTCGTACTGATGTTCCACAATGCCAATCATGTGCGGCGTGTTAATATCTATGCTGTTCGCCAGCTTTTTAGTCTGCACCTTGTCATCAACCAGCGGATAAAGCGAACGCTTATTGAATTTTGCAATAATATTATAGTTGCGCGCATTCATCCCCAGCACGCCGGCCTGACGCAGTTTTTTAGGCGAAACAAAACCTTTGAGAAAATCAAACATCTTATTTCCCCTTAGCTACCGGCGCAAATCTTTTCAGTTCGGTCAAACGATAGCCGGTGTATGTACCCAAAAGCATTACCACAAACAAAATTACCAAATTCCATTCGTTAAAGGCAAACATAATATGGCGGATATATTCGTTGCTGATAACGCCGTAGGTCACAATCGCCACAAACAAGCTGTTCACAACTTGGCGAACCGCGTTTCTTACGCCCTCTTCTTCCCAAGTGATAGACGCGCGCTCAATAATCCACGCTGTAATAATAATCGGGAAGAACACAGCGGAAGAAGCAATGCTGAAGTTATATTGATAGCCCATAATCGTCAGCATCTGCATAATCAAAATCACACAGATAACTACTGAGGAAATTCTCGGCACCAGCAGCAAATTCAGACGGGTAAGCATGGTGCGAATTAGCAAGCCGATTCCGATAATCAGTCCGAAACATACCAGCCCCGGGATAAATCCGGTTTTAACCAATGACATAGAAATCAGCATCGGCGTAAACGTACCCATGGTCTGAATGCCGATAACATTGCGCATCAGCACAATCAGTAAAATACCCAGCGGGAATATCATCAGCCATTTTAAGGTATTTTGCTCCAAAGACGGCAAATTATAAATTGTAAAGTCAAACCAGCGGCTGTTTTCATACTTAGCGCGGCTGCCGGCCATTTTGAATGAAGATACCACCGATTTTATAACCGAGAACTTAACTTTTGAATCATATCCGCCGGCAACATCCAAAAGCGAATTGCCGCCGCGCTGGAAAATTACAAAACTTTTCGGCAGACCGGACTTTCCGGTATTGATGTCATAAATTTTCCATTTAGAACCCTCATAAGCTTCAACCATTAAATCCGCTCCGGTGGCTCTTTTCTTTTCGCTCAGCTTAACGCCGCGCACCACGCGGGCCGGAATATTTTTCGCATTCAGCAAAAAGATGATTTTTTCAGCCATAATCTGCGGATTCTTCTGCACCGGTAAAAATGAATCTACCTCCGGCGCCAACGGCTGTTCATTCAAAACAGAAATCAAACGCTGCGCTTTGGTTTCGCCTTCTTTAGCCTCTGCCAAAGTCCAGATAGCTTTAACCATTTCTTCTTGCTGCTCGTCATCATAGCGGACTTTCACATCAGCCGGACGGTCGCTGACTTCTTTGCCGCTGGTGTCTTCGTTATCATAAATCATAATGCGGTAATAAACATCTTGCTTTACGGCGCGGGCTGCCGATTTCATAATCACACGGTGATTTTTTTCATCAGTTTTAACTTCATAGCCCGGAGCCACCACATCGGCGCTCAAAATTTTATATTCCTTGCTGATTCTCGGCGTAGAAAGCGAAACTTCTATCGGATCACCGGTCGGCTTAAACGAAACATGGGCGTCCACAGTCCAAACATCCGATTTATCTTGCGGACGGAAACTGAATCCCCAGTAAGCAATTTTATAATAAGTAGCTATGGCGGCAAACGCTACTGAAAGAAGCAGCAATATAGTTAAAATACCGCGTACAGAAATAATTTTTTTAAGCATAGTTCAAGTCCTTAAACAAAAAGCGGCAGAACAACGTTCCGCCTTTCAGCCCTATTTCAGGGTGTTTGACAATGTTACATCAACAATGGCGCGCCCATAAAGCACATTGCGGCCGACCAGGGTTTGATATTCAAACTTTGCACGCTCGGCAATCGTAAAGTTGGCTCTAAACGTATCTTTGCCCATACGCACTTCCATTTCCACCATCGGGCGTTTTTCTTTTTCGCCGATTCGCTTAATTTGAGCATTTTTCAGCAGCGGCTTTTCAAAAGTATATTTTTCTTTTGTAGCACGGTTTACAACCGTAAACGAAACCCACTTGCGCCCATCGCGCTCAAACGGCTTAATGTCTTCGGCATCCAAAGAAGATGTTGTTGCTCCGGTATCAATACGCGACATAAACGGCGATTTCATCGGCAGCAGATAAATCGGCTCCACTTCTCCAATCACATTATTAGGCATAACTTTCACCACTTGTTTTTCTTTTGCCGTATTCGGTACAATCCCCGGTGCCATTTTAATTTCGGAAGAAGTACATCCGGCCAAAGCCAACACAAATAAAATGTGTTTTAATTTTAACATATCCACCTCAAAAATAAAAAAATATTGTAGGTTTAGTAATCCTCTATTTTTTGCCTAAAGTAAAGCAAAAAAATTGAAAATACCGACTAATTAACAGCCGGTACTTTTATTTTGGAGAATTTTTGAACTAGAAAAATACGGTCAGACGCAAAGAGCTTACGCTGCCGTAGTCCGATTTTTTATTCAGCGCCGGATTAAAATAGAATTGAAAATCCGGAGTTATGGCCGCCCATTTAGAAATTCCCCAAGTCCAATAAGCTTCAACCACTTGTTCGGCTTTATGATACGTTTCAGCGCCGACAGCCTTTTCATCAACTTTATTATAAGCATAAGCCAAGCCTATCTGATCCAAGTCATTGAGGTTCAGCGGATTATTATAAACCAAGCCTGCCGCGTATGTCTTGTTTGTGGTAATGACATGCCCGCTGACACCGTTCAGACGTGCAAACAAAGCCAGTTTTTCATTAAGATTCTGCTGAATATTGATTGACCAGCCGTTTGTCGTCTGCGGTTGCTCTTTAACCGCCGGCTGATTATACAGCATAATCGAATATTGTCCCGCGCCCAAGCCTTTGATAGTCGGATTATAGCCGATTTGCCCGAAGGTAGTGAAATGTTTTTTATTCAGCCGATTAACGCGGATACTCGGCGCCTCGATATTTGTGGCGTCCTGAAAACCGGCCGTAAACGACCAGTTATCCGGCGTTGCCTGCAAGTATGCGCCCAATCCGGCCGAAGAATAAGTCGCGCTGCCGTTCTGCGACAGAGAGAAGTTCAAAAAATTGACTTGCTGATTGCCGTCATAGTCCGTGCCGTCAAACATAAACAAGTTATATTGACCGGCGCCCAAAGTCAGCCAATTATACTGCTTGGGGAATTGATAGGTATAATAAAGCCCGGCAAAGCTCTGTTCATAAGCATTAAAGTCATTTATCGGCGAAACCAGCCCGCTGCGGTTCTGAATATCTTCTGCCGAATGACCGCCGTAATACACGCTGTTATAAGTAAAATTCAAAGCCCCCGTGCCGTATTCATTATCAAACGTTGTCCAGGTAACGGACGGATACAGATAGGACTGCACCGCATTATTATGTCCGCTCGGAGAAGTCCTTTGTCCTAAAAGCGAATAGGTCAAGCTGTAATCAATGTTATATTCCTTATTCAGCCAATTTTTAAATGATAAATAATCTCCGCCTAAGGTTGGCTGCGCAGCGTTGGCGGTTTGGCTTAACAATAACAGTCCGACAGTCCCGATAAAAATTCTTTTCATAACTTATATCCTCTGTTTTTTGACTAACGAGAGATATAAGCGCTGATTTATCAAAAAAAAGAGGCTGAAAAAACAGCCCCGAAACTTTTTTATTTTTTTGTAGCTTTCACATAAGCCATATTAGCGTGCTCTTCGCAATAAGTCTGCCCCATGCGGACTTTTTTGCCGCAAAAACAAAAATCTTCATCACGCGGATCGCCTAAAGGCCAGCGGCAAGTGTGACTATCCAGCTCCACCAATTTGACATGATGTCCGGATTTGTGCTTTTTAACTGCTGTTTCTTCTTTAATCGGCTCTTCTTCCACCAATTTTACATCTTCGGCCAACTCAGCAGGACTTTCCTCTGCGGCAGCTTCCGGAGCAGCCTCGATTTCCGTTTCATCTTCTTTCTTTTTAATCGGAGACGGTCTGGCTTTCAAACATAAGCGGTGCACTTTTCCGACAATAGAATTTTTTGAAACTCCGAGTCTTTTGGCAATTTCATTTGCGGTCAAACCTTCAAGCCACATTTGACGCAGCCCTTCAACCATTTCTTCTGTCCAAGCCATTACAAAAATCTCCTTAAATTATCTTTTTTTTGATTTTTACAAAATTATTTGATTTATGTCTAGCTAAAAATCCGCAATTTGACACTTTTTTTTAACAAATATCGTTTAAAGTTTGTTACAGGAGAAACACATGCGTTTTATTATTTTATTCAGCCTCTTTTTATTTTCTGTTCCTTGCCAAGCTCAAATCAAGGAATATGAACATTTATTTGATGTTAATCCGGACGAAGAAATTCCTTTGGTTTGGAGACTGAATGAAGAATATCAGCAAGCTGTCAGCGACTATGACTGGCACTATGATTTCAGCTGGAACATTCCGCCGGTTTTCGATAAAGAGTTTGACCAAAATATCAAAAATTTCGGCAGCATAGAAAAACGTATCGACAATCCGGATGAAGAGGCTCTGTTGCGCGACATACGCCGTCTGCCGCCGGAATTTTATCCTTATATCGGACCGGTTTTGCACACACTTCCGGGGCTTTCCGGAAAAATTTTGGACTTGCCGGGCATAAAAGAAACAAAGCATCAATTTCCTAAAAAAATTGCCTCTAAGTTGGCAAAAATTCCGGATATAGAATTTGTATCGCCGGGATTATATCTGTATCTGATGCCGCAAATTTTCGGCGAAGGTTTAAATTCTTTGGAATTTCCGCAAAAAACACGGCCGCACCGCAATATGCCGCCGATACGCTTTAAGAAAAAATTTATGGAAGACATCGTCAAGCAAATTCCGGTTGAAAACTTTGCCATCAATGCCAAGCCTAAAAAAGAAGACTTGGGCACCAGACATTATACTGCCACCGCAACTACGCCGCTATCTAAAGCCGATGTAAAAGCCTTTATCAACACCTTAGACGGCTTAAATAACTTTCAGTCTGATGATAATACCGTCATACAGTTTATCTCCTTTAACGGGCTGATGAGCTATTGGGATGAAAAAAACGGTATTGATAAAAATGTATCATATCTCAAAACTATGGTTAATCCTTGCCAAACTATTGCCCGCAAAATCAAATGGGCAGGCAAGCGCAGTGAATTTCAAAAAATTATCGGAACTCAATCTTTCGGCTTGGATGATTGGGCTTATACCTGCGACAAAACCCTAAAGGCCTATCGAGCCGCCAACCTCGGAACAGCAGAAATCACTTCTTTAAACATCCTGAAAAAGGGCTATGCCTATAAAATGATAAACCAATACGGCTATTATACGCCGGAAGAACGGCAAACCCATAAGTATTTTATAGAAGCGGTCATTCAAACTTTTCAATCCAACGCCAATGATCAAGAGGCTGTACGTCCCTATAAAAATGAGCTGTCAAAAAAACTGTCAGTTTTCGGCGCCAATATCTTAGGCACACCGCTAATTTTGCCATAACACTAATCTTGCCATAACGTTAATCTTGCCAAAAGCTGATTTATTTACCCCACCGTTATAGCTTCCTTTCCAAATCAGATATGCTATAATTTTTGAATCTAATAATATGTGTGATGACGAGTTATAGCTTCCTTTCCAAATCAGATATGCTATAATTGGCTTGTTCAACCGGTTAATAAATGGTTAGTTATAGCTTCCTTTCCAAATCAGATATGCTATAATCTGGCGGTATCAGAC
>CAVGVF010000008.1:0-10084 GCA_963632615.1 uncultured Eubacteriales bacterium | reverse complement strand
CAGACAGACAGCCGCGCAAAGTTATAGCTTCCTTTCCAAATCAGATATGCTATAATAAAGTACAGAATCTTAAAGACCCTTTGAAAGTTATAGCTTCCTTTCCAAATCAGATATGCTATAATGTTTTAAATGGGAGTACTTCTCCATTATAAGTTATAGCTTCCTTTCCAAATCAGATATGCTATAATTGTAGATAATAGAATACAACGCGCTCAGCTGTTATAGCTTCCTTTCCAAATCAGATATGCTATAATAAACGGTCAACAGCAACGCCGCTGATGATAGTTATAGCTTCCTTTCCAAATCAGATATGCTATAATGCAGCAGTATCTAACTATTGAACGCGATTTGTTATAGCTTCCTTTCCAAATCAGATATGCTATAATTTATCTTATGCCACGAGTTAATGCACAACAGTTATAGCTTCCTTTCCAAATCAGATATGCTATAATATAATTAAAAATTATTCCGGAATCGTGTGTGTTATAGCTTCCTTTCCAAATCAGATATGCTATAATTATGTTGGCGGCTTACGCGATATGTTTGGGGTTATAGCTTCCTTTCCAAATCAGATATGCTATAATACAAGCCCATCATTAACATAGCCATCTAGTGTTATAGCTTCCTTTCCAAATCAGATATGCTATAATTTCGAAGAGCAGCCATGCGATAATGAATTAGTTATAGCTTCCTTTCCAAATCAGATATGCTATAATTTTTCTTCTTGTTTTTCTATGATAAAATAAGTTATAGCTTCCTTTCCAAATCAGATATGCTATAATTATATAGCGATTTGTAAAAGCAAATTTTTAGTTATAGCTTCCTTTCCAAATCAGATATGCTATAATCAAGACCCTGAACACGCTTTACTATATGGAGTTATAGCTTCCTTTCCAAATCAGATATGCTATAATTGAAGTGGCTTGCGCTGGCTATAAGAAAGAGTTATAGCTTCCTTTCCAAATCAGATATGCTATAATCAGCAGAACAGACGGCACAAAGATGGAATGGTTATAGCTTCCTTTCCAAATCAGATATGCTATAATAAACATTCGCACCATTTTTGAAAATGTTCAGTTATAGCTTCCTTTCCAAATCAGATATGCTATAATAGATTAGAGCTAACTTGTTGATTTAATAACAAATTAGCTCTATTTTTTTGTAAAATTCTAAAGCAATAAAAGCTGTTTTTCACCAATTACTTCCTCTTTTTTCAGCGTCCCGACTAAGATTTCCATAGACGCATATTGTTTTTCGGTAACTGTCAACAGTCTAACACTTCCTTCCTTTGGAATCAAGGACTTAAGTCGTTTTGCATGTTTATCCACATCATCTTGTCCTTTGCAGATTCTTGAATAAACTGACAACTGCAGCATTATATACCCGTCGTTTACTAGGAATTTCCTAAAGCGACTCGCATTTTTACGGTCGCTTTTTGTCAGCGTTGGCAGATCAAAAAACACGATTATCCTCATATATCTCTCTCCTCCAACTGCCATTTATCCACAGCCTCACTCAAAAAGCGGTAATTTTTTTAAGATAGGGATTCGCAGCTCTTTCAAATTTTTAGTTTTGAAACTTTTAGCCACTGATGCCGCCTCTATCTCACAGCTATAAAGCAAACTGATTTCTTCATCATTGATGAAACAATTTTTAGTCAGAATGCTGACCAACTGATTTTTCAACTCTGCCGTCAACTCTTTAACTTCTGCCCACTCCATTAAAGCAATTTTATAATCAACAAAGGCGCGAAACGGCTCCATTAAATCGTCTACCAAATTAAACTGATTTAATTTATTAGCATGATGAATACCGAAACACGGCAGCAAACCTGCGCCAACCACCGCCCGAGCCATAGCCCCGCGTACAATCGCATAGCCATAGTTCAACGCCGAGTTACGAATATCGCTTTCATCGCTGCGGTTAAACTTTTCAAACAAATATTTCCAATACAAATTCGCTGCATACGCCTCTGCATTTTTAGCATCGCCGGACTGCACCTGCTTAGCAATCTCCTGCAATTTTTTTGCTCCGTCTAAATCCAACGCTTGCAATACCGCTGCCTGATTGTTGATTTTTGCTTTAACCACTTCTTGCCACATTCGCTTTTTAAATGGCTCTCCGGCTTCAGTCTGCGCCCAAGAGATTTCAGCATAGCGGCTATGGTTATGATATGGGAAAAACGTTCCGGACGGTAAATGACTGGCATCGCAAGAAAATAAAACCACGTCATATTCAGCTAATTCAGAAAGCAAAGAGCTGCTAAGTAATATCTGTCTATTCTCTAAAATTACCACAGATATATCTTCTAACGGCAATTTCAGAGAATCTCCCTCTTGCGATTCATACAGAAGCTGGCGGTTTTTAACCGATAACTTACAAGGTTTAGTAATTTGCAATATCCGCCAGCCCATAATCTTAACTCCCTTGTTTTAAAGTTTCTGTCTGTTGCTTTTTTCTTGCTCTAACTTTTCTCGCCGCGCTTTTCTTTCCGCCATCCGCCGTTTGTTGGATTTTAATTTGTTAGAAAAGCGTTCTGTTTCCTTTTTAATGCGAACAATATTTCCTAATCTATCAACAGTAAATTTTTGAAAGTCTTTAATTACTGGAATACTTATATCTTTTTCTTTGTCCAGTTTAGTATATGTTATTATTGTTTGATATTTATCTTTGTCTTTAACAATAGCTTCTATCTTTACTTTTTCTTTACCGTCTATTGTACCCAAATGCAGCTGTTGTTCTTTAGCATCATATTCCGTAATAATATAATCTTTGGTTTCATTTTCTGATTTTAAACGTACATAATCGCCGATTCCAAAAGTTTTTGTATTTATTTCATAACAATGGTTACCATTTATACTTTCTAAAACAAATTGACCGCTTTGAGCATTAAATTGGGAAATATATCCATCAAAACTTTCATTACTTTTTGTAATAATTTTAACCATTGAACCTTTGTACAAACTAAAAACAAAATCTTGTTCCTTCGCTTCAACTTTATTCTTATTTTGCACAGCGACATACTCAAAATCTTTTCTATGTAAATCTATAGCGTAAATAGGCATACAATAATAGCCTTTGTCATTGCAATAAACATCATACCTAAACATTGAATCCAAAGGAACATCAATCGCATT
The DNA here is from genome assembly GCA_963632615.1 of uncultured Eubacteriales bacterium. Taxonomy (GTDB): domain Bacteria; phylum Pseudomonadota; class Alphaproteobacteria; order RF32; family CAG-239; genus RUG410. Next base: position 6,947 of record CAVGVF010000008.1, on the reverse strand, counting down.
TTCAGCCCTTTGACGTTTAATTATTGTATATCCTTTTTTTGGTCCCGGCTGTTTATGAGCCTGTCCGGTTGCAGACGCCCTTACTAATTTAGAAACGGTTATCTTATTTAAAGCCTCATACAAATCATCTCTAAATGTTTTCCACGGCCCTAATTGTGTTTTCTTTGGACGAATTCCTTTTATTTCTAATTCCTTTAACACGCTGCATATATAATAAATATTGCTAAAAGAGGCACAAGCAATAACAACAGCATCTTGCGCATGATGTAAATTACTTTCATCTCTATCTTTATCCAATCCCCACAGATGGCGCAATTTAGCTGTAATTCCGCCGCCCAGTACTCTAATTCTATGCACATCCTTTATTATGGTGTTTTGTGAATTTTCAAAACTAAAATATTCTCTCAAATATTCTGCAATATGCCGTGTGGCATAACGAGTATTATTCAAATCCCGGGATATAAAATTTTTCATATCGTCATCATCAAATTTTTCTCTAAGCAGATTATGTCTTTTCACTCCGCTCATTTTATTACCGCTTAAGACTCTTCTGACAAATATTTTCCATTCTTCTTCCGATTTTTCTTTAAACCACTCATACGGCAAACGATTTGTTTTTTCTCGGTTTGCTAAATTAGAGCAAATAACTTTATTAGACAAACTATCATTAAATGAACGGCTTATCGGAATAATATGGTCTATATCACAATCCAAAATATTTATTTGATCTTTCGGAGTATTTTCTCTTGCTCCCAAATAAATGTGCTGTCCGGTATAAATACATTGAAAATCTTGCTCTTCCGCTAATCTGAAACGCAATAAATTATCGCCTTCATCTGGATTTATTTTATGCTCTCGGCATCTTTCTCTTGCAGCATCTCGCTGTTCTTTATAGCGTATTTGCCCATTATGGATTCGCATTATTTTATCTTTAGAATTAGCAACATCTGTAGCCATTTCTATATGAATTTCATCTATCGTACCATATTTCTTACTGATAGCATTTACAGTTTTACGAAACTCTGCAATAATTCTTGCTACTGTCGCATTATTTTCAAATGAACCATGGTATGGGGCTATTTCCGTTGTTTTTTCCTTTTGTTCAGCTTCAAAACCAAGCTGCGTTTTTGCATCATTAAATAATATTCCATCTTTCATTTTCTCATTCAACATTTGCAAGGCCTGCCGAGAAAAGAAAGTTACTTCTTTCATATTTAATTCTAAAATTTTATTGATAAGAATATCATCTTCTATTCCATGCTGCTCTAAATAATTTTTACGACTTTCATCAGTTTGATAATAAACAAGAGCTTCAGCAATATCATTCAAATTTTTTGTATTCAATTTTTCAAAATCTTCGCCTAAACCCTTTTTCAGCAGCAAATACCCAGGAAATTCAACAAATGTTTCTTTTTCAAATTGAGCCAAATACTTATCTAGTCCTATCTCATTTTTACTCAAACAATAGTCTTTTTTCAATTTACAAAAACGTAAATCTTCAGCAATATTAAGCTGTTTGCGAATATCTGAAAAATAGTATTTTACGCTTTTTGCATTATCATATCTTTCAAAATATTGTTCAACAACAGTTTTTAACCCTTGCCAACAACTCTCCTTTTCTTCTCCTGTTGCCACATCGTATAATTTTAAATTATCTGCATTAAACTCATCAATTTTGTTTTTTTCTATTTTTACAGTTTTTTCATATTCCGGATTAAATTCATGATAAGAACACAAATTAAATCTTTCATCATTGCTTAAATTTAAAAATTTGCGTAAATCGCTAAAAGTCAATTTGCAACTTTTACTATTTAATACATAATTTAAAATATCTTTATTATCAATTTTATTTTCAGTTTCTTCCTGATTAACCTGACTTCTGTCTTTACTTTTATCATTACAAATAACAAGATTATTTACACGGTTATAAAATGTAAATAACTCAGCTTCATATCCATGTTTTGGAAAACGTAACTGACTCGGAATAAGCTCACACTTACCAATCATTTTTTTAATATTATCATCTTCCAACGGGTGGTTATACATCAAAACTTCATTAATATATCTATCTTCAAATTCTTGTGTAAATACACTATTACCCTGCTCTCGCTGAAACTTTAAAATGGTTTTAACCTCATCGCGCAAATCATCCCTATATAACGATACGCTGTAATCATCTTTCTTATTATGTTTTTTACCTTCTTTCTTATAAAGATATTCGCCTATAGTTCTGCAACCGCTGCTTTTATACGCATTTTTGATTGATGTAATACCTCCTTTTATTTTTTTATCTTCTTTTACTTTAGCATCATCCCCTGTTAAATTATCTGTTTTTACATCATCTAATCGTGCAGCCTCAGCTTTGGTCGGAAAATAAAAACCTCTATGATTTGCTATATGATACAATATTCTAAATATTTCAGCCGAAGATAATTTAATATACGGAGCTTCAGACCTTAATTTCCAAATATCCCAATCTTTTAACTCAATTTTTTTAGGTACATCAAACTCATCAATGGTAAAATCTTGCGAAATAATACCATATTGTTTGGCTAAATTTATTAAATACCGCAAGCGTTCAGCTTTTCTTTCAATAGTGGCTCGTCCACGGCGGGCTTCGCCTCTGGCGGCAGCCAAACTTTTGCCTTGCCTGTCAACCGGCTCATCAAATATGCGAACTCCGGCTCCAGCTATTTTACCATTAGAAATTTTATACTTTGCTTCTATTTTATTATTTTTATCTGCAGGCTGCTCCCGTAATTCTTCATCCAAATCAACCACTGCCCAGCCTAATGAACCTATTCCTAAATCCAGCCCCAGTACTCTTTTCCGCATATTTTGTTCTCCTGAATTATTTTTTGCTTGACATTCAGTTTAACAGATTATACTCTTATTTCAAGAATTTTTTGATTTTATATCTGATTTGGAAAGGAAGCATTATAACAATCAAAATTTTCTGATTTTTGAGTGGGGCTCTGATGATAGTCAAAAGCAATTTTGATGTGTAGTCATCCCCTTTTTTATTCCTATTTTTTTATTTTCTGCTTTACCTTTTTGGGAAAATACATATAATAAAAATCGATGTTACCGAATTAGGAGAAAAAATTATGAACGAGATTATTTACTATCATTTCAAAAAAAATTACGTCTGGCTGGTGCTGAATATTTTGGCTATTGCCGCGCTTTGTTCCTGCCTGTTTTGCAGCAAAGCATACGCCTATTGGTGGGAATTTCAGGTTCTGCTTGCCCTGTTAATTTTGTCTCTTTTAATTTGGATTTATAAATACGCAACCAAGCAAGTTATGGCCGTTATCACTGACGATACCATCAAAATTGACCATAGCAATCCTGTGGCTTGGAAAGATATTGAAGTCGGCGAAGAGCGCATGGTAAAATGCTGCGGCAAAGAACGCCGCGTGATTGTTTTGATTCCTAAGGAAGGAATTGACTACAAATATAACTTCCTGCAAAAGCATAACGGCGATTTTACTCCGTTCTGCCTGCCGCTTTACGGACTTTTAACACCGGAAGATGAAGAAAAAGTGTTCCGCATCGTTGCTCACAAAGTCGGCTTGAAAGCACTTTAATTTATGCGTAAAGACTTTTATATTTTCCGCCACGGCGAAACGGAATTTAACCTGCAGCACCGCCAGCAAGGCTCCGGCATAAATATGGAATTGACAGATAAAGGCCGTGAACAGGCTGCTGCTTTGGCCGATAAATTAGCCGCTTATAAACTGGAAGCCGTTTTTTCCAGTCCGCTGATACGTGCCGTGCAGACAGCCCAAACCGTGGCTCAAAAATTTAACTGTCCGCTTATCATAAAAGAAGATTTGCGCGAGTGCTTTTACGGCGATGCTGAAGGTAGGCTGCAATCTGAACTTGCCGCCAAATATCCGGATATCTATAATAATTGGAGCAATCCCGAAATTTGGGACATTGCCTACCCGCACGGCGAAAGCAAAAAAGCGGCGCTGGAACGGGTTTGGCGGCAAATAGAAGCACTGCGGCAGGAGCCGTACGGCATTTGCGGAATTGCCATCCACGGCGGAACCATGGGCAGCCTCCTCAACTATCTGCACTATGATTTTGCTAAAATACCAAACTGTGCAGCAATTCATTTGGTTTATGATAACAGCTGGCGCCTTGAAGGAGATTTATTTTAACAAACCCGGCGGTTTTGATCGCCTTTTTTTGTTGGATTTTTGCCTTAAAATATGCTAAATTAGAACTATATTATTAGCAAAGGAGGCAAAAATGACCAAACCTGTTGTTGTAGGAATCGGCGAACTTCTGTGGGATATGCTGCCGGAAGGCAAGCGTGCGGGCGGAGCGCCGATTAACTTTGTATATAATGCCGCCCAGCTCGGCGCCGATGGATACGCAATCAGCGCAGTCGGCAAAGATGCTTTGGGCGATGAAATCATCCGAGAACTTGAAAAAAGCCATATTCATCATATTCTAGAACGCAACGACTATCCTACCAGTATTGTCGAAGTTGTGCTGAATAACGGTATTCCAACTTATACAATCGTTGAAGGCGTAGCCTGGGACTATATGGAAGCCACTCCAAAAGAAATTGAGGTAGTGAAAAAAGCCGATGCGGTTTGTTTCGGTACTTTGGCTCTGCGCTCGCTGCAAACCCGCAAAGCCGTGCTGACACTTTTGAAAAACGCCCCGCAGACTGCCTATAAGCTTTTTGATGTCAATCTGCGCAGCAACTATTTTTCTAAAGAGCTGATTGACGAGCTTTTGCAAGAAGCTAATGTCTTCAAAATCAATGATGAAGAAATGATAAAAGTGCAGCAGCTGTTTGGCTTAAACTTACCGGATGAAGAAGTCTGCCAATGGTTTATCAAAAAATATGACTTGCGCTATTTGATTTTTACGGCCGGCGAAAAATACAGCATTGTTTATTCGGCTGACGGCGAAAAATCGTATTTAGATACACCCAAAGTCAAAGTTGCCGATACGGTCGGCGCCGGAGACTCTTTTTCCGCCGGTTTTATTATGGGGCTTCTAAGCGGAAAATCCATGCGCGATGCCCATAAACAAGCCGTTGCCACTGCCGCCTTCGTCTGCACCAAAAGCGGAGCTTGGCCGGAATATGAATAATCAGTAAAAGGAGAAAAGCAATGACTAAAACGGATTTATTAAAAAAATTGATACCGATAATGTTTGCCTTTTTTGCCATGGGCGCCGTTGATTTTGTCGGCATTGCCACCAATTATGTAAAAGTTGATTTTGCCCTTTCCGATACTATGGCAAACCTGTTTACCTCGATGACGTTTTTCTGGTTTTTGATTTTTTCGGTGCCGACCGGTTTGCTGATGAACAAAATCGGGCGGCGCAAAACCGTGCTGCTGAGTTTGATTATTACTATGCTGGCTTTGCTTTTGCCGATATTTGACTATAATATGATAATCATAATGATTTCATTTTCACTTTTGGGTATCGGCAACACCATTATGCAGGTTTCACTCAATCCGCTGGTTTCCAACATTGTTTCCAAAGACAAAATGTCCAGTGCTCTCACTTTCGGACAGTTCATTAAAGCAACTGCTTCTTTTGTTGCGCCGATTTTAGCCGGCTGGGGAGCGATTCATTTCGGCAAATGGCAGATTTTGTTCCCATTCTTTTTAGCCGAAACAATATTGGCTTTTGTACTGCTGTCCCGTGAAAAAATAGAAGAAACAGAAGTCGGCAAAACTTCCGGTTTCAAAGAATGCGCCATGTTACTGGGAAACGGCACAATTTTTCTCTGCTTTATGGCTGTAATGTGCCATGTTGGCTTGGATGTAGGCACCAATGTCACCACGCCTAAACTGCTTATGCAAAAACTGGGCTGGACTTTAGAGCAAGCCGGTTATGCCACCAGCATATATTTCTTTTTCCGCACTATCGGCAGTTTCAGCGGTGCTTATATTTTAGCCAAATATTCTAACCACAAATATTTTTTAGGCAGCGTTATTTTAATGACTGCCGCCTTAATCGGTATTTTTATATTTAACAGCAAAGAACTGCTTTATATCTGTATTGCCTGCATCGGCTATGGTAATGCAAACATCTTTCCGGTTGTTTTTTCACAAGCCATGAAAACTATGCCGCACCACGGCAATGAAGTTTCCGGTTTAATGATTATGGGCATTTTCGGCGGCACGGTATTTCCGCTGCTGATGGGCATTGCCTCGGACTTTGCCAACAATCAGCACGGCGCGGTTGCGGTTATGCTGCTTTGTGCTCTGTATCTGCTGGCAATGAGCAGAAAAGTTAAAGACTGATAATCAAGCAGAACAATATCCCTGAGAAGCAATGTTGCAGGGATATTGTTTTATATCAGATAAAGTTCTTTACTTTTACACAATTTATCGTTAAAAAATTTATAGGCGTAGAGATATGCCGAGGGCGTCGAAAACCCTTTTACGTGTAGTCGATTTAGCATAAACGACTTAAATTTGTTATGCCGATTTTCTGTTCGTTGGACGGATGTCGGCTCAATAAGGCTATCGGCCAAATAAGCCGAGCCGTTCACACGTATACGGTTTTCGAACATCCGCCCGCTTTTTTGACAGCGGGTTTTGTTTTTATGTATTAGGAGGTTTGAAAATATGAAGAAGAATTTGAAAAATGTTTTTAAATACCACTTACCCATAGTAAGCGAGGTTATAAATAGCGTTTTTAACGCCTTTTCTTTCAACGTCATTCTTCGGCGTGAACTAAGTGAACTGTCCGGAGGATCCAGGAATATAACGACAATATTTTTAAATGCAGCAAACAGCATTTCCTCTCGTTTTCTAAACGTCATTACCGGACTTGTTCCGGTAATCTTGGCGCAACGAGTGACTAACCAAGTCAATAAATTAGCCTTATTATTCAAAAGGAGTATGTTGAGCCAAGATTGCCGGAACAGACTGTGCGTCATGTCCGGCAATGACGGGTGTTTGGGT
>CAVGVF010000007.1:35514-39318 GCA_963632615.1 uncultured Eubacteriales bacterium | reverse complement strand
CCGTCTGTTTGTTTTTTATTACCCCTCACCCGACACGTACGTGTCACCCTCTCCCGCAAGGGGCGAGGGTTTAATGTCGCCTGCTCCATATTGTTTTTTGGGTTTAATATTGCTTTTTTAACACTCTTAAACATCTTGCTTCTCCGATGATGTGTAAAAAAAACGACCGTTTTTTTTACACACTCAAAACGCTCAAGCGGAGAAAAAAGAAAAACAGCAAAAAATGCTGTAAAATTATAAAGTTATTGCATTTTTTACAAATTTATGATACCATTTAAAAAGTACTAAAAAAGTGTGTAAAAAAAACGGTCGTTTTTTTTACACACTTTTTTGCATTCTAACTATCTGATTTAAGCTGATAAAAAATAAAAAACATATTAGGAGGTTCAGCGTAAAAACTTTATGGCTTCCAAAGCGGCTTTAGCCCCCGAACCGGCAGCAATAACCGCCTGATGATGTTCCGGATTGCAAACATCTCCGGCGGCAAACACTCCTCGTATATTGGTTGTGCAGCCGTTTGCCTGCGTGGCAATATAACCGCCGGCGGTCAAATTCAAATAATTGCGGAACAATTCCGTGTTCGGATGATGCCCGATAGCCACAAACAATCCGGAAATATGCAGCGTTTTTTGCATATCCGTTTTCACGTTGCGAATCTTCAAACCGGTAACCGACAGCGGCTCTTCCGTGCCAAGCACTTCTTCAATAATATTATTCCAAACCATCACAATTTTGCGATTTTGCAGCAAACGCTGCTGTAAAACCGTGTCGGCGCGCAAAGAATGCCGCCGATGAATTAAATAGACTTTGTCGGTAAACGCCGCCAAATAAAGCGCCTCTTCCGCTGCCGTGTTGCCGCCGCCAACCACCGCGACTTCTTTGCCGCGGTAAAAAAAGCCGTCGCAAGTGGCGCAGGATGACACCCCGTGTCCCATATATTTTTCCTCACTCGGCAACCCCAGCCAATTTACAGAAGAACCGGTTGCCACAATAATCGCCTTTGATTGATATGAATTTCCGGCCGCCGAACTGCATGTAAACGGATGGTCGAAAAAATCCACTTCGGTAATGATATCATCAACAATCTGAACTTCACGGGCTTCGGCCTGCTGACGCATTTTTTCCATTATTTCATAACCGGTCATAGTCTCAACGAATCCGGGATAATTATCTACTTCGCTGGAAAGAATCAACTGTCCGCCTTTTTGGTTTCCCGACACAATCAATGATTTCAGCCCGGCTCTGGCCGTATAAATTCCGGCGGTGTAGCCGGCCGGCCCCGAACCGATTATCAAAACATCTGCCTTATATTCTGCCATAATCACTCCTTTTTTATTTTTGATACATAATTGCCGTATTTGTTTTTCCAAGTGGTTTCAGCTGATTATTTATTTTGTCCAAATAAAGGCTAGACTTTTGTAAAAACTTGTTTTATAGTGATAAATATATATGGTGGAGTCTGGTAAAATGAAAAAAGAATATGAAGATTATTTGATAAAAGAATACGGAAGCAGCCGCATTGCACCGGCTAAAATCTCGGTATGTCAGCATGATTTTATCATACCATACGCCTACGCGAATCCGATGAACAATTATACTGAATTTGAAAATGCGCTGTTTGACAAATATTTTAAAAACCAAACTGCGGAAATCAGAAAATATCATGAAAACGGATATCGCTCTGTTCCGACTCTGCGTTTTACAAACACGGTTATCGTAAAGCCTTATCGGCTGCGCAATCTGGATTCTACGGAAGCTCAATTAAAAATTTCTGATGAAATTTACAGACGCTATAACAAAGCTATTCATCTGGCTATAACTTTAAACAAAGCATATCCGGACAAGCCAACCGCCGTAAAAGTCGACTGCGACAGCGTAAATAACATGAATGCGGTTTATAATAAATATTTGGATGAAAAATTTCCGGACAGAGCCTTAAAAGCTTCGGCCAAAGCCGAAAGCTTTAGCCGCAAGCTCGACGAATCGGCCGATAAATATTTAGGAAAGTTCACGGCGCCGATGTTTAAGGCCATGAGCGAAAAATATGCCAATAATGTGGCGCGAGTTAAAAGACTGTGGGAGAAAAACCGTCAAAAAATCGCCGCATCGTTCGGAGCAGCCTCTATTGCCGCCGTTTTGACGATGGGCGCCTATAAACCTGCCGAAAAAAGCTCTGACAAAAAACAAAACCCTATAGAAGCAAGTATTTCTCCTAAAGAAATAATGCATAACGTTACCACTGCACTAAAACATTATACCGAAACCACGCACAAAACAGCCGCCAAACAGCCTGCCGTAAAGACCGGTTTTGACGCGCTGGATAAAAATGTGCAGGAATTTTTGGCTAATAAAGGCTTGGGCAAAGACCAGCTTTCTGACGTGCAGAAACATAACCTGAATGTGTTTATGGAAACTCAAAAAGACTTTAAGCTGTTTGTGGCTTTTGCCGAAAACTTTTATCCGGCAACCATTGATGACAACAAAGGCTTTTTAACTTTGGGCTACGGCTGCACAAACTATTTGAACGAAAAAGGCGAACCGCTGGAAAAAAGAGGCGCCGGCGGCAAGATGTCGGCTTTTGTGCAAGCCGGACAATCGGTTACTAAAGAACAAGGTATGGAGCAAGTGGACAGAGTATCTTATTTTTATATGCTGCCGAAAGTGCTTGATGCCGTAAAAGTTAAGCTGGATAGAACTAAAATGGTTGTAACCAAAGGTTTTGCCTATGTTGCCAATAAACAATTTGAAAGCTCTAAATTCGTGCAGGCCTTAAATGAAAACAAATCTAATCAGTATTTGGGGCAATGCATGGCAATTTGGAATGTTGACGGCGGTATTCCAAAGAGATTCTTTATGCTGAATCTGGTGCTGAACAATCATCTGAAGCCGGAAGATATTATAAAGCTTAAACCGGTCAGCTGCTATAATCTGACGCTTGACCAATGCCTGCTTTGCAAAACAAACCGCGATGGCTCGACCAAGATGAAAAAAGTTCCGGTAGTTACGACCGAAATCAAAAGAGGCCGCAAAGTCAAAGTAAAACGCTATCAAATCCGTCCGGATTATGTAATGAAAAACGGAATGCCGCAATTCAACACCAATCCGCAGTTTATCAAAGCCGCCTTAGAAAATATGACAGCCGGAGAAAATGAAAAAAGCGTTGCCGATATTGTGCCAAGGTCTTATGATATGCCATACTTTTTTAAGGAAAAACAGCAAAAGCAGCACTATCTGGCCTCTGCGGTTCAAAAAAATAAAAATGTGCGCGGCAGCTAAAAAATGCTTGCTTTTATACATAAATGATTTAGATTACTTTTGCTGATATAAAATTTTTAAGGAGAATTAAATATGCCTTCAGTAGTAAATAACAACTGCGTTAAATGCGGTACCTGTGCTTCTGTTTGCCCGGTAAGTGCTTTTCACGTTAGCGAAGAACAGTATGTTGTAGATCCGGATACCTGCATTGATTGCGGCGTTTGCATTTCTGAATGCCCGCAAAGCGCTATTGCCAGCGACGCAGAAGCTGATGAAGCTGCTATCAAGTTCAATGCGGAACAGGCTAAAGTTTGCCCTAATGCAAATGACTAGTTTATAAAAATAAAAAATCGGCTCAGGAGCTTTTTTGCTCCTGAGTTTTTTTATATAAAGGAAAAGCCATGCTGCCTGAATATACATCAGATTACTTATTAGATAAAAAAATAAAAATATTCCAGCCGGTAAACGGTTACAGGGCTTCTACCGATGCCGTGCTTTTGGCGGCTTTTGTAAGCGGATTCAAAGGCGGAAAAATTTTGGATGTAGGTT
>CAVGVF010000007.1:23671-35504 GCA_963632615.1 uncultured Eubacteriales bacterium | reverse complement strand
TAGGTTCGGGAACAGGCGCTGTTTCTTTATGCTTAGCCCAAAGGCTGAAACAATTCAGCCCGCAGATAACCGGCTTGGAATTGCAGCCGGAATTGGCTGAACTTTCTAATTTCAGCGCACAGCAAAACGGCTTTGAAAACCTTTTCTATCAAAATGCCGATATTCGTCTGGGCACCAAAGAAAACAACGTTGCTCCATGTTCGTTTGACGTTGTTATCAGCAATCCGCCCTACAGCGAACACGATTTGCCCTCACCTAACAAAAGCAAAGCGGCGGCTCATAACCACTCTGATTTTGATTTGCGGCACTGGCTGGAATTTTGCCTGAAAGCAGCCAAACCCTTCGGTAAAATTTATATTGTCAACCGCGCCGAAGCTCTGCCGGAAATTTGCAGCATTTTCAGCGGAAAAGCCGGAAATCTGCAAATTCTGCCCATATATTCCAAACAAAAACAAAATGCCAAAAGAGTTCTGGTCTGCGCTCAAAAAGATTCTAAAGCGCCTTGCCGTTTGCTGCCGCCGTTTTTCACTCATTCCGATGACGGCTCCTACAGTGAGGCGGCGCAAAAAATTCTGCGTTCCGGCTTAGGGTTTGATGATATTGTTTAAGATAGTCTTTACTTTTTTCCGCTAAGCTATTATTATGATATTTAACAGAAAGGTTTGCAGATGTTAAAATATGTTTTATTTGCCGTTACTTTTATCTATTCGGCTTCGGCGCTGGCAGATGTTGATGAATTTGTTTATCCGGATTATCTTGATGACGAAGAATACGAACAATGCGTAAAACTCTCGCAATCCTATGACAGCTGTATAAAAGACGAAAGCAAAAGAATTCTGCGCGATGTAAAAATTTTGTATCAAAACTTATTGGCCGACAGCAGACTGAACGGCTGGAACGGCTCTTTTGATGAAAACAAAAAAATGATGCGCGATATGTATGAAAGCTGGACGGCTTTCCGCAACCGCGTCTGCTCTTTGAATGTGGTTGTCACTAAATATACATCTCCGATTTATGATCCGCGCCTGTCCTGCACCCTGTTTAATAATTTTCTGCAAAAAGACTATTTGACCAACCTATTGCATCTGCTGAATCAAAAGAATCCCCGCAATCCGTATCCGGCAAGACTTCCGAATGCCGATGGCGGCAATGTTTATCTGGAAGTCGACCATGACGCCGAATATAAATCATGCATAGAACAAAAAAAATCTGAAGATGAGTGCATCAAAGGCGAAATAGAACGGACTTCTAAGCAAATAAAGGACTCTTTGGCAACATTTTTAAGTATGCCGACTACCGAAAAATGGAATAACGGTCCGGATATTAAAAACGGCAATCTGCGTGATATGTTTGACAGCTGGGTAGCTTTCCGCAACCGCATGTGCTCACTGACAGCATACGTGCAAAAATTGACTCAGCCTAAAAATCCGGTAAGCTTTGACTACTGTATACAATTCTATAATGAAAGCTTTGCCGCTTTGCTTAACACTTATTTATTAAACGCCAACTCGGTATTGGATGATGAAATGGTTGATGACTCGCAGCCGGAAGAAGGCGGCGAAGCCGAGGGCAAGTCTATTGCTCCGTTAAAACGCCGCATCATCACTGATTTGGATAGATCTGTGACGCCGGACGATAGTCAGGATGACGCTGAGGCTGCTCCGCAGGCTGAAACAGCCAATGCGCCGGCCGATAAGGACAAGCGCGGGCGTCAACTGCCATCATGGGCGGTTCAGCAATAAAACTTTAAGAAGTTTTTAATAAATATACATACCTGAATGTATAAAAAAAATATTGAAGTTTTTTGATTTTGTTTTATACATACCTTTTGGTATAAAATAAATTTAGAGGTATGTCCGCAATGCGCAGAACAAAAGAAGATGCTGAACAAACCAGACAGGCAATTTTAGAGTCTGCCATGGATATTTTTTATGAAAAAGGCTATTCAAAAACAACTTTTGATGAAATTGCCAAACGCATAAATTTAACCAAAGGCGCGGTTTATTGGTATTTTCGCAACAAGCCTGATATTGTGGCTGCACTTATAAATGAGTTTGTGCAGAAACATATTAAAAGGCTGGAGGATTTCCGCGCCGGAAAAAAAGAAGAAAACTTAGATGTTTTGGCTGATATGATGCTGCTGGCCTATCATAATATGACGGCAAATCCGCTGGAATATAAGTTTATCTTTTTTATTACCTGTCAAATGGAATGGAGCGAAGCTATCTTAGTAAAGATTCGTCCTTTAGTGGAGCAAACCAAAGAAATTTCCCGCAAACTTATGACCGATACCTTGCTGAAATTGAAAGAAAACAAAAAAATAAAAGCAGATACCGATGTTGAAAGCATTACGGAAATTTTACAAGCTTTATGGATGGGGCTTTTAGAAAACTATTTGGCAAAACGGATGACTCTGGATTTTGAAAAAACAGTCAAACAAGGATTTAATTTAATTTTTAACAGTATAAAAACGGAAGGTGCAAACAATGAAAATTAGTTCTCCAAACATTAAAGGAGCTATTGTTAGAATTGCCATTTTATTAGTGTGCATTTCTATCGGCTGGTATTTAAAAGGCCGCTTATCTCCATCGGCTCAGGGTATGGGGTACGGCATGGGCGAAGTTTATGTTTTGGCTCAAAAAAGCGAAAACAAAGATATTACTTCGGCGCAAACCAAAATTTCATACGTTGAAACAATCAATGAAGTAAACATTTTGCCGCAGGTTACCGGTACGGTGGAAAAAGTTTTGTTCCAAGAAGGCAAGTTTGTCAATGAAGGCGATGTTTTGTTTGAAATTGACCCTTCTAAATATCAAGCTGCATACGATTTGGCTAAAGCCCGCTTAGACAGCGCCAAAGCTAATTTAGTGCGCGCCGAACGCGACTATAACCGCCAGGTTAAACTGAGCAGCGAAAAATTTGCTTCTAAAGCCACCTTTGATTCTTCTCAAAGCGGATACTTACAAGCTAAAGCCGCCGTTGAAGAAGCTCAAGCCAATTTGGATGTTGCCAAAATTGATTTGGATAACACTAAAGTAACCGCTCCTATCAGCGGCCGTATCGGTAAAGCTTTGGTAACCAAAGGCAACTATGTTGTTGCTTCTAACCAGGTGCTGGCTAAAATCGTGCAAATCAGCCCGATGAGAATTTCTTTCTCTTTGACCGATAAAGAAGTTTTGCAAGTTAAAAAGATGGGGCATAAAGCCGAAGATTTGACCGCCCGCATCACTTTAGCCGACGGCGAAGTCATTGATGAAAAGGTTGTAGATAAATTCTTGAACAACGAAATTAACTCGGCCACCGCTACCGTTTCCATTTTTGTGGATGTAGACAACTCCGACCAAAAGCTGATTCCGGGCAACTATGTTCAATCCGCAATTTTGACCGGCAAGCCGACATATTCGGTTGTAGTTCCGCAGTCTGCTTTGAACTATGATTCTGACGGCGCTTTTGTTTACATTGCAAAAATTGATGAAAGCAAAAGCAATGAAAACGAGCTTCACGGTGTGGCTGAACAGCGCCGCGTAGTTTTGGGCGATTCTATTAACGAAAACGAACAAATCATTATTAACGGCTTGAAAGAAGGCGAATTGATTGTGGTTTCGGGCACTGTAAAGATTCAAAACAATTCTCCGATTAAAGTCGGCGTTTTAGAAAAATAAAAATAGGATAAAAGAAAAATGTTTTCTAAGTTTTTTATTGAAAGACCTCGCTTTGCCGTAGTGATTGCCATTATTATGGCATTGGCAGGCTTGGTTTCCGTATTTACGATGCCTATCGGCATGTATCCGGAAATTGCACCGCCGGAAATCCGCGTTTCCACCGTATATGTCGGCGCCAGTGCCGAAACTGTGGCTAAAAACGTGGGTATTCCGCTGGAAAAGAACATTAACGGTATTGAAAATATGCTGTATATGTCATCTTCTTCCTACAACTCCGGCGCTTATCAGCTGTCTATTGCTTTTGAAACCGGCACCGACCCGGACTTGGATCAAGTAAAGGTGCAAAACCGCGTGCAGCAAGCTTTAAGCTCTCTGCCGTCAGAAGTTCAAACCTACGGTGTGACCGTGGAGCGCCGTTCTTCCGATATTTTGGCGTTTTTGCAGGTAACATCTCCGAAAGGAACATACGACAGCAACTACTTAAACAACTATGTTGAAAACAATATTAAAATTGCTTTGAGCCGTGCATACGGTGTCGGCGAAGTTAATATTATGGGTTCGGCAACCAGCATGCGCGTATGGATTGACGCCGATAAAGTGGCTGCTTTAAACATCCCTGTTTCAGCAATTAAAGCTGCCATCACCAGCCAAAACGTTCAGCCGTCTTTGGGTTCAATCGGTTCGGCTCCGGGCGACGGCAAACAGGTTTTGGTATATTCTTTGGAAACTCAAGGCCGCTTGAACGACCCTAAAGATTTTGAAAATATCATTGTCCGCACCGCTGAAGAGGGCGGCTTGGTTCGCTTAAAAGATATTGCCCGCGTTGAATTGGGTTCTGAAGACTATTTGATGAACTCTACCGTAGACGGTCAGCCGGCAGTATCTATTATGATTAACAAATCTTCAGGCGCCAACTCCATTAACGCCATGAAAGCCGTCCGTGCTGAATTGGCAAAATTGGAACGTTTCTATCCGGAAGATTTGGAAGTAAAAATCTTTAAAGATACTACAGAATTTATTTCTGCTTCCATTGAAGAAGTGTTCTTTACTTTGTTCTTGACGTTCTTGCTGGTGGTTTTGGTTTGCTATGTCTTCTTGCAAGACTGGCGCGCTACTTTGGTTCCGTCTATCGCCATTCCGGTATCTATTCTGGCTACTTTTGCCATGATGAAAACCTTGGGCTTTAACTTGAACATTTTGACATTGTTCGGTTTGGTTCTGGCTATCGGTCTGGTGGTTGATGATGCTATCGTGGTGGTGGAACGTACGCTGGCTTTGATGCAGGCTGAAAAGCTGAGCGCTAAAGAAGCGGCTGTTAAAGCTATGAGCCAAGTTTCCAGCGCCGTTGTGGCTACAACTTTGGTATTGCTGGCAATTTTCGTGCCTATCGCTTTCATGGGCGGTATTACCGGTAAAATTTATCAGCAATTTGCTATTACTATTGCCTTTGCCGTAGGATTCTCGGCTGTAAACGCTTTGACTCTGTCTCCGGCATTGTCCGCAACTTTTCTGCGTCCGTTTGAGCAGAAAAAAAACGGATTTTTAGGCTGGTTCAACCGCTTTATTCAAGGCGCAACCAACAAATATCTGGTGGCTGTCGGCTATATCGGCCGCAAAATCAGCGTGATTGTATTTATGCTTTTGATTTTGTTTGCTCTTAACGCATTCTTTATCAAAATCACTCCGACATCATTCCTGCCGGATGAAGACCAAGGCATTATCATGGTAAACGTTCAGCTGCCGGAAGGCGCTTCTAACGTTCGCACCAAGGCTGTAAACGACAAAATTCTTGAAGCCATAAAAGACCATCCGGCTATTGAATCCGTGATGACAATGGAAGGCTTCAGCATTATGGCCGGCCAGGGCGAAAACGTGGGCTTTGCCGTTATCTCGCTCAAAAACTGGGCAGAGCGTAAAGGCGCTGATATGTATTCTACCAATGTTTTGCGCAACCTCATGGCTAGAGTTTCCAACTTCTCGGAAGCTAAAATTCAAATGTTTGAAATGCCGGCTATTCCGGGTTTGGGCTCAACCAACGCCATGGACTTCAAAATTCAGGCTGTAGACAATACAGATATGAAAGATTTGGAAAAGACTGTGAACGCGTTCACGCGTCAAGCTATGGCTTTGCCGCAAATTTCATTGGCTTATTCAACCTTTAACGCGCAGACACCGCACGCTTATATTGAAATTGACCGTGAAAAAGCCGAATCTTTAGGCGTTGCCGTGGGCGATATTTACAGCACATTGCAAACCTATATCGGTTCTTCGCACATCAATGATATCAACATCGGCACACAGGTAAACAAAGTTAAAATCCAAGCCGACTGGAAGTATCGTAAAGACCTTGACAGCCTGAACAAAATTTATGTTCAAAGCGGCAAGGGCGAGATGGTTCCGCTGGGCAGCTTGATTAAAATGAAAACTGTGCTGTTGCCGCGCGGTATTGACCGTTACAACCAATATCCGGCTGCTACCGTAAACGCAGTTGCCGCCAGCGGCTACAGCTCCGGCGAAGCTATGCAGGCTTTGGAAGATTTGGCTACTCAAACTCTGCCTAAAGGTTATACCTATGCTTGGTCCGGTACCAGCTTGCAAGAAAAGAACAACCAAGGACAAATTTTCTACATCATCGCATTTGCTGCTTTGTTTGCATATTTGTTCATGGTTGCGCAATATGAAAGCTGGATGATTCCGCTGGCCGTTATGCTGTCTGTTTTGACGGCTATGCTGGGCGCTACCTTCGGTTTGTTTGCAACCAACATGTCTTTGAGTATTTACGCACAATTAGGTTTGGTGCTGCTGGTCGGCTTGGCTGCCAAAAACGCCATTTTGATTGTGGAATTTGCTCGTGAAGCTCACATGGAAGGCAAGTCAATTTTAACCTCGGCTTTGTATGGTACGCGTGAACGTTACCGCGCCGTGCTGATGACGGCCTGCACCTTTATTTTGGGTGTGGCTCCGCTGGTATGGGCAACAGGTGCTTCGGCCGGAAGCCGTGTGGCTGTGGGCGTGCCGGTATTCACAGGCATGGTTGTCGGTACATTGGCCGGATTGGTATTCATTCCGTTAATGTATATCTTAATCCAAACCATTACCGACCATAAAAAATTGAAAGGCGAAGATGCAGAATCCAAGGATTAAAGCAGCGCAAACACTGCAATCCGTATTAGAGGACAAAGTCTTTTTCGGAGAGCTAAAAAAGCAATTCTCTGAAAAAGACTTGCCTTTCGCGAATATGCTAATTCTGACCGCATTGCGGCGCTATACGGCGCTGCGTGCGGTTCTGCATTCTTTTTTAAGCAAAAAAATTCCCAACAAACACCGCTTTGCCGAATATCTGCTTATTTTGGCCGAGTGTGAAATTTTATATATGCAAACCGCTCCGTATGCGGTTATCAACGAAACAGTTGCAAATATCCGCCAAACCACCGACAGATTTTTAGGCGGACTGGCGAATGCAGTCTTACGCAAAATTTCAGCGCAAAAAGCAGAACTGCTGAAAAAAATAGAAACCATAAACCCGCTGCCGGAAAGTTTCAGGCAAATACTGAGCGGATATTCGGAAGCAGAAAAGAAACTCATAGCTCAAAGCCTTAATGTTTTG
The DNA here is from genome assembly GCA_963632615.1 of uncultured Eubacteriales bacterium. Taxonomy (GTDB): domain Bacteria; phylum Pseudomonadota; class Alphaproteobacteria; order RF32; family CAG-239; genus RUG410. Next base: position 28,235 of record CAVGVF010000007.1, on the reverse strand, counting down.
CCGCCGCTGGATATTACCGTCAAAGAAAATCCGGCTGCATGGGCGGAAAAATTGCAGGCTGATTTACTGCCTAACGGTTCGCTGCGTTTGTATAACAACCCGAAAATTCCAATGCTTGCCGGCTATAATGACGGCGCATGGTGGGTGCAGGATGCTGCCGCCAGCCTGCCGGTGCAGACTTTGCCTCAAGATTTGCATGGCTTAAAAGCTTTGGATTTGTGCGCTGCTCCCGGCGGAAAAACCGCGCAGCTTGCAGCAAAAGGCGCTGAGGTAACGGCCATAGATATTTCGGCAGAACGCTTGGACATTTTAAAGCAAAATATGAAACGTTTAGGCTTGGCAAATGTCAAAACCATCGCCGCAGACGCTTTGGAATTTTTACAGAAGAATACCGAGCAATTTGATATTATTCTGCTGGATGCGCCATGTTCGGCAACCGGAACTTTCCGCCGTCACCCCGAAGTGATTTATATCAAAACCAAAGATGATGCAGCTCAACAGGCTGCCTTGCAAAAACAGCTGCTCAGAGCCTGCAAATCAGCGCTGAAAATCGGCGGCACCCTTGTTTACAGCACCTGTTCCATTGCTCAAGCCGAGGGCGAAAAGCAAATTTTCGGCTTTTTGCAAGAGCATAAAGACTTTGAAATCTCTCCGATTGAAAAACAGAGCATCTCTGTTTACGGAGAATGGCAAAACAAGCTGATAACTCCGGAAGGATTTATTCGGACGCTGCCGTTTTACGAATCCGCCAAAAACGGCATAGATTCTTTTTTTATCTGCAAATTGAAAAGAATAATTTAATAAATTACGTTTATACTGCCCTTAATATTAAAGGAGAATAACCAATGTTAAGCACCAGTATACTCATATTTATTTTATGTTTTGCCGCCGGCTTTATATCTATGCTGCTGGTTTTTACGCCTATCGCCAACAAATATATGCAAACCCTGCAGATGAAGCCGACTATGCTGCCTTTCAGCTACATTCTGCTTTTTTATACTCTAGGCACAATTTGCCTGTATTTCGGAATTGAGAAAAATGACTTTATAGAAGATCTGACGGCAGTCCGCGCTTTTGTCCCGCTGCTTTTGGCTTTTGTGATTTTTATCGCCTCCATGCTGTGCTCAAACAAAGTGTTTATACTGACTATTATCGGCTGTGTTGCGGCAACAGTCTGCCTGCAGCCTTTAGGCGACGGTTTTCCTTTTCAAAATATGCCGGTTTGGGCGGCTCGCCTGCTGCTGATAATAATATTTTCAATATTCTGTATTTTTTACGGCGTGCTCAATTATTTGCCGCAAACAATGATTATCCCATCCATTTTGACACTTTTCGGCATTGCCGGACTTGCGGCTTTTTCCGCCGCTCCGATTTATTTAGCTTTCTGCTCGTCTCTGTTAATCGGGGCTTTAAGCGGCTATTTCTGCATAAACCTTAACACCGTAAAAATTCCGTTTGATAACGGTTCTTGCAGCGCTTTGGCTTATTTAATCACCGGTTTAATTCTGTTAGATTCCGGCGAATACAGCCTCAGCTCCTGCTTTATTTTCTGCATATTCTTCTGGTGCGAACTCGCCGTAGCGGTTTGGAACAAATTTTTGATAACTAAAACCGGCTCTTTGGCTGAAAGCACTTTCTGCGCCCAAGCCGCGCAAAAATTCAGCATGCAGACGTTAATCGTGAGCGTGGCAAAAATCTGCACCATCAGCTTATTTATCGGCTGGTTTCAGATCTTTTCCGTTAATCAATATTCGTTGATACTTATCAGTTTTGCGATTGTGCTTTGGCTGAATCATTCTATGCTGCACCCGTTTGACAACAGCCTGAAATCCATTAACCGCGAATTTGTATCTGATTTGAAACAAAATATTTCCGAGCTGCAGGATAATTTTAAGTCCATGCAAAAAAACAAAAGCGGCGCAGCCAAAAAACGTACGGCTAAAACTTCTGCTAAAAAGACCGTCCGTAAAAGTTCGGCTAAAAAAACAAAAGGCAAATAATTTATGGCATTTTCTCCTAGTTTATTAAATATTTGCAGCTTTCTGCCGTCATCCGCGCCCAAAGAAAAAAGCGGACTGTTCAGAGTCACGGTTGTGGCTTTTGAAGATAAATGCAACTTGAACTGCGGCCTGAGATTTGCCGAACTGCTGAAACGCAGCAATCTGTTTGAAGTCACATTTTTCAACGAACCTTTTGCCAAAAGCTTTTTGAATTTGCAAAGCCGCAACTTTTTTGACTTTATTGACCGCGGCAATAAAATTCTGGCTTCGACTCAAGCTGATATTTTGATTTGGGGATATGAAGAAGAAGGCAAAATACGCCTTAACTTTCAGGTAGAAAATCAATATGTTATTCCAAACAGCCTCTCCTTTTCTCTGCTGGACAGCCTGTTTATTCCGCTGAACTATCTGACAGACACCAAAAACTTTTCCGAATCGGTGCTGCTGCTGATTTACGGCATTATCGTGGCGGCCATAACTCCGGTTACGAATGAACAAAAGCAGCGCCAGCCGCAAATTCTTCAAGAATTGATAGCGCTGCTTTCTAATGACAGCTCGCCCAAAGATATTTCCCGCGAATTTATGCCCTATATTATGAATATGCTCGGCAAAATTTATTTGCAAAATACCCGAGCATCTTTGAATGATAATGATATAAAAATTATTCAAAATTTGTTTGAAACGGCGCTGAAAAACAAACAATTTATGCGCCTGCCTATTTATTACGGCTGTATCTATAATAACCTGGGGCAGCTATATGAACTGGCTTTTCAGCAAAACAAACACAATACGGCGTTTTATTTGAAATCGGCAATTTCCAACTATCAAACCGCACAAAAGAACTTAAACCGCAATTATCCGTACGACTATGGTTTGATTGCCTATCATTTGGCCGTGCTTTATTTTGAATACTGGAAATATACCGCAGATTTGCAAGCTTTGCGCGATGCCGTATCTAAACTCCGCGAAGCCGAAAAAGTATATTCGTTTGCGCAATTTGCCGCCTCTTGGTGCAAGATAGAAGAGCTGCTCGGCAGCTATTTAACCGCGCTTGCGATGCAGACTAAAAGCAATGAGCTGATGCAGCTGGCGATTGAAGCCTATAAAAATCAGCAAAAAATTTATACTCAAAACAATGCTCCGGAAGACTGGGCGAATATTCAAGAAAAAATCGGCAATATTTTTTATTTGCTGGGCAAGCAAAACGATGATGACAAACTGATGGAAGAAGCCCGCAACTACTTTAATTCTGCATTGGAGATTTACAGCGATTTGAATATGAAAAACTCCATTAAAGACGTTAATCGTTCGCTGCTGAAAATCAGAAATTACATCGGCTGACTTGAATTTTGCCAAACAGATAATATCTTCCTTGGCAGCAAAGGAGATATTTAAATGACATATTGCATAGAACAAGACAGCTTAACCCGCCGCCGCTCGATTTATGCCTTGGGGCATACCCGCGTTGTAACCGATTTTTGTTTGGAAGACACTTTAAAAGACTGCCTGAAAAATTGCCCGACACCTTTTAATGCGCAATCTTCTCGGCTGATTCTGCTGCTGAATCAAAACCATCTGGATTTTTGGAACTTGGTACGCCAGAAAGTTATGGCTGCGGCACCGATTGGCAAAAAAGACAGCGCAGAGCAAAAAATAAATTCTTTTGCCGAAGCTTACGGCACTGTTCTGTTTTTTGAAGACTTAGAGATTTTAGCTCAGCTGCAAAATGACTTTCCTCTGTATCAAAAAAATATGCATGACTGGACTTTTGAAGCTAACGGGATGCTGCAATATATGGTTTGGCAAGCTCTGGCCGAAAATGAAATCGGCGCTTCTTTGCAGCATTATAATGAATTGATTGAAGAAGATGCCAAAAAAATGCTAAACTTACCGGATAATTGGAAAATTTTGGCGCAAATGCCGTTCGGCAGCATAGAAAAATCACCGGCGGAAAAAACTTTTTTACCTCTGGAAAACCGCTTCAAAATCTTTAAGTAAAGTTATTTATGGTTCAGCTTTAAACCGAGCTGATTAGAAAATTCGGCAATTCCTTTTTTGAAAAGCACGCCGATTAAATCGGCTACCAAATCAATATTGGCTTCCAGATTGGCTTTATCCGCTTTGGAAAAGCCGGAAAGGACATGATTGACAATACTGTCCGCATCGCGGTTCTGCGGGTGTCCGATACCAATGCGAATCCGGTTATAGTTAGGAGTAATGCAGGAATCTATGCTTTTTAAGCCGTTATGTCCGCCGGCGCCGCCGCCTAGTTTGGCTTTTATTTTATCAGTCGGCAAATCCATATCATCATGAATAACCACAATATTTTGTGGCAGAATTTTATAAAAATTAGCCGCCTTAACAACGCTGTTGCCGGAAAGATTCATAAATGTCTGCGGTTTCAGCAAATATACTTTTTCGCCCTCGATGTTTCCTTCGGCAATCAAGCCGTCAAACTTGGAACGAAACGGCGAAAAATTATAGCGGCGATGAAGCTCATCAGCCGCCATAAATCCAACATTATGGCGGGTAGCCGCATATTCCGTTCCCGGATTGCCTAAACC
>CAVGVF010000007.1:0-23661 GCA_963632615.1 uncultured Eubacteriales bacterium | reverse complement strand
CCTCTTATTTACGCATAAAGTCAACGTGAATAGGCTTGTCAGAAACCGGATGAAATTGAACATCTTGGCAAACAGCTTTAACTTTTTTGCCTTCAACATCAACAACGATTTCAGATTTGTAGAAATCTCTCAAATCAAGGGCTTTTTCCAATTCAACCGGATCAAGGCTGATTAAAACAGCGTCTTTTTTACCGCCATAAATAACGGCAGGAACACGGCCCTCACGACGACATGCACGAGCTGCCCCCTTACCTGCTTTTTCACGCTTTTTTGCATTAAAAGTAACTTCTGACATTTTTTTATTCCTTATATTTTATAATCAAAATTCAAACCAACGGCCTCCAGGGGTGCCGCAGGTAACGGTTTTGTACAACAAAAAAGCCAAAGATTCAAGCATTTTTAATAAAATTTTATGATTTTTTTGCTATATTCCAGCCCAAGTTAATTAACGGAGGTTTTTATGTTATATATCTTAGCTGGTTTTTTGTTTGGCTGTTTAATTCCGTATTTGGCGCGCCGTATCGGCAAGCTGATGCCGGCAACCATGGGCTATATTCTGCTCAAAATTTTTATCCCGCAACATTATATGCCGTGGAGCAAGCTGAAAAACGACTTTGAATATATGCAGCTGTTCAAACGCTATATAATGAGAAGTCTGGGCTGGGGAATTTTCTGCGCCGCCGCAACCTATTTGTTTGCCGTCAATTTTGATCCGTATTACACAAGCTGGTATCTGGCCTTTTTATGGATTATGCTGCTGCTGGTGGAAATCGACAAGCGCTTTATGCTGCTGCCGGATATTTTAACCTTGCCGCTGTTGGTTCTGGGTTTCGGCTATGCGGCAATCAACGGCGTGTGGCTGGATACGATTGATCCGCAGCTGATTTCCAACGCGCAAAACAGCTTTATGGGCGCCTGCGCCGGCTATTTGATGCCGGTTGCCGCCAGCATGTTTTTGGTATGGAAGTATCCGGATGCGTTCGGCGGCGGCGATATCAAGCTTTTGGCCGCTATCGGCGCTTGGGTCGGCATGGAGCCGATTGCCTATATTTTGCTCGGTTCATGTATTTTGTTTGCACTCGGCTGCTTAGTCAAAAAGCAAAGAGTCGGCCCGTTCGGCCCATCGATTGTCTATGCCACTCTGCTGATTTGCATTTTCTTGTTCGGAATTTAATAAAAAAAATCCGCCGGCTTCTTGACATCGCATTTTGCGAACACTAACTAAACAAGTAGTGAATTATGAACATTTGTTTAGGAGTATTAAAATGAACATCAAACCTTTACACGACAAAGTTTTAATCAAACGTGTAGATGAAGAAACAAAAACCGCCGGCGGTATCATTATTCCGGATACAGCCAAAGAAAAACCATCTGAAGGCGTTGTAGAAGCTGTGGGCAACGGACGTGTTGCTCCGGACGGCAAAGTTATTGCTTTGTCTGTTAAAGCAGGCGACCGCGTTTTGTTTGGCAAATGGGCCGGCACTGAAATCAAAGTCAACGGCGAATCCCGCTTGATTGTAAATGAATCTGATATTTTGGCAATTATAGAATAATCTGCGAAAGGTAAAATAAAATGGCTGCAAAAGACATTAAATTTGGAACTGACGCCCGCAGCAAAATGCTTAAAGGCGTAGAAACATTGGCTAAAACCGTAAAAGTAACTTTGGGTCCTAAAGGCCGTAACGTTATGTTGGATAAATCTTACGGCGCGCCTAAATTAACAAAAGACGGCGTTTCCGTGGCTAAAGAAGTTGCTTTGGCTGATAAATTTGAAAATATGGGCGCTCAGCTGATTAAAGAAGTTGCTCAAAAAACCGCTGACAAAGCCGGCGATGGTACAACAACCGCCACTGTTTTGGCTGAAGCTATTATCCGCGAGGGCTGCAAAGCTGTTGCCGCCGGAATGAATCCGATGGATGTTAAACGCGGTATTGATATGGCTGTAGAAGCTGTAGTTAAAGATGTTAAATCACGCTCTAAAGCTGTTCAGTCTTCCGGCGAAATCGCTCAGGTCGGCACAATTTCGGCCAACGGCGACACCACAATCGGCGAATATTTGGCAAAAGCTATGGAAAAAGTCGGCAACGAAGGTGTGATTACCGTTGAAGACGCCAAAGGCTTGGAAACAGAATTGGACGTTGTAGAGGGTATGCAGTTTGACCGCGGCTATTTGTCTCCGTATTTTGTAACAAATCCGGAAAAAATGAACTGCGAATACGACAATCCGTATATTTTGCTGTATGACAAGAAAATTTCTAACCTGCAGCCGATGATTTCTATTTTGGAAGCAATCGTTCAGTCCGGCCGTGCTTTGATTATTGTGGCTGAGGACATTGAAGGCGAAGCTTTGGCTACTTTGGTGGTCAACAGAATCCGCGGCGGCTTGAAAGTTTGCGCTGTAAAAGCTCCTGGTTTCGGTGACAGACGCAAAGCTATGCTGCAGGATATGGCAATTTTGACCGGCGGTCAGGTTATTTCTGACGAATTGGGCATGAAGATTGAAAACGTTACTTTGGATATGCTCGGCACAGCTAAACGCGTTGAAATCACTAAAGACGACACCACAATTATTGACGGTGCAGGCGACAAAGAAGCCATTGCCGGCAGAACTGCGCAAATCCGTCAGGAAATCAGCCAGACTACATCTGACTATGACCGTGAAAAACTGCAGGAACGTTTGGGCAAGCTTTCGGGCGGCGTAGCTGTTATTAAAGTAGGCGGCGCTTCGGAAGTAGAAGTAAAAGAAAAGAAAGACCGTATTGATGACGCTTTGCACGCAACCCGCGCTGCCGTTAAAGAAGGCATTGTTGCCGGCGGCGGTACTGCATTGCTGTATGCTACCAAAGCTTTGGCTGATTTGAAGACAGACAATCAAGATCAGAATGTCGGTATTGACATCATCCGCCGCGCTTTGCAGGCACCGTTACGCCAAATTGCCGAAAACGCCGGTGTGGACGGGGCTGTTGTTGCCGGTAAATTACTGGAAAGCAAAGATTATAACTACGGTTATAACGCTGCTGCCGGTGAATATACCGATATGATTAAATCCGGTATTGTTGACCCGACAATGGTTGTCCGCACTGCTTTGCAAGACGCTGCTTCTGTCGGCGGTTTGTTAATCACAACCGAAGCAATGGTAACCGAAATTCCGGAAAAAGAATGCCATTGCGGCGACGCTGCTGCCGCTGCCGGCGGTATGGGCGGAATGTACTAATAATCCTCCAGGTTGTAAAAGTCCCTGCTTTGTTTCGGCAAAGCGGGGATTTTTTTATGAGGCAATATTACTAAATGTTGCAGACTGTATGGCCTCTCGCTTTTTGATCGTCATTACCGGGCGTGACGCACAGTCTGTCCCGTTAATCTTGGTTCAACAAGTTATTAACCTAGTCAATAAAATTGCCTTATTATTACATAAGTACCGGTTCAGACAAGATTGCCGGAACAGACTGTGCGTCATGTCCGGCAATGACGGAGAACAAACGCAATATAACACTGTTTTCTTCATTCAAAAATATGGATGTACCATCCTGGATCCTCTGCGAATGAGCTGACGCTCAAAGCAAAGGATGACGAGTCTGGTGTTTGTAGGTACTGGAGACGATGGTTTAGTGTTTGTTGCACACTTTTTAAGTACCCCTCACCCGACACTAATGCCTCGACCTCTCCCGCACGGGGCGAGGTAAAAAATAAGGGAGAGGTTTTAATATAGAGAAACACCCAAGTTAGGAGCAAGGGTGTTTCGGAGAAAAACTGCCGTATTTTGACTATGAGAGTGAACGGCAATTTTCGGAAAATGCGGGCTGCTCTCGGATATCACTCAAGCCGTCTCGCCTTTCCAAACTCAGTAATATTTAAGAGCAATAGAACAATTATTACCATTTACACAGTTACAAGCTTTAGCCGCTTGCACAACAGATAACGGGACCTTTTGTTCGCTACCGCCAGGGCAGGCAATTGCTATACCGTTATTGTCCGCACCGTTTGCACTTGCTCCTGAGCATCCTATTTGTGCTTTTGAAAAATCAGCAACAAAATCTCCATTACCATCTAAAGCCTGTACTTTACCGCTTGCTTGCAAAGCAATCAAACCGGAAGAGTAACCTGAGCCCCAGTCATTGGTAGCTAAAGAAATGCAGGCTTCACGAGAAATACCATTAAATACAATACTGAATGCTTTTTTATCAGTTGCTGTTGTGCTGCCTGACGAATGGATCAAAACAGAACCGTTAAATGCGTTAGTCAATGTAGCTGTTGCAGAATCGCCTGTACCGCTATAGGCAGTACCCAATTCATCCGGAACAACACCCATAGCAACTGCAGTACCGTTATTCAGCCCGGTATAAGTGTTTTGCTGTGCATACAGAGTTTTAATGTTAGCAACCAGCATCGAAATATTATCAGCGATTTTGTTGGTTTTGAATTTATTCATGGCTTTAGAATAACCGGCAATACCGCCAACGGACAAAACACCGATAATTGCCAATACGCCAAGCATTTCAATCATTGAACGGCCGGATTGATTTGTTTTAAGAGTATTCATATTTTTTCTCCTTTAACAAAAATCAGTAATATTTCCAAGTAATGGAGCAAGTGTTACCAGAGGTGCAAGCACAAGCTGTGGCAGCGGCAGTGACGGCCATAGGCACAGGTTGCTGGCTACCGCCCGGGCAAGCAATACTATTTGCTGAACCTTGACAACCAATTACCGTTGAATCCAAAGACTTGTCATCCGTACCAGTTGTAGAAGTACCGCTGGCTTTGATAGCAATCAAGCCTGACGAATAACCAGAACCCCAGTCATTGGTAGCCAAAGTAATGCAGGCTTCGCGTGAAAGTTTACCAAAGTAAATTACGAATGCTTTATCATCATTAGCATTAGTTGAACTTGTACTGCCGGAAACGTGAATATCTACCGGACCGTTAAAAGCATTTGTCAAATTAGAAGAATCCGTGCCTAATTCATCCGGCACCACGCCCATAGAAACAGCGTTTGCATTATCTAAGTCAGCATAAGAATTTTGCTGAGCATATAAGGTTTTAATATTTGCCACCAGCATTGAAACGTTATCTGCGACCTTGTTGGTTTTGAATTTGTTCATGGCTTTTGAGTAACCGGCGATACCGCCCACGCTCAAAACGCCAATGATAGCCAGCACGCCCAACATTTCTATCATTGAACGGCCGGACTGTTCGTTATGTTTATAATTATTCATTGTTTTTCTCTTCCATAATTTCTTGTTATACAAAAAAGCCCCCAAAATAGGTGGCCGGAAGTTGGAAACTACTGATCAAAAAATAGTGTAGCATATTCGCTATACTTATAGCTTATTTTGCTACCTTCCAGCCAAATAATGACCAGAAGGTATATGCAATTTTATCGCCTTTGCAAAGACGTTTGACCATAGAGGTTTCCACACCCCAGACAGACTATCGCCTATCTGTTTAGGATTTTAGCAAAAAGGCGGATATTTGTAAAGATACAATAAGTTATATATCATTAGTAATAAAATCAGGATTCTATTTTGAGACAATATTTTCTCGGTTTTTCGCCGTCATTACCGGACTTGTTCCGGTAATCTTGGTGCAGCGAGGGACTAACCAAATCAATGAATTTGCTGTATTATTGCATAAGGAGTATGTTGCGCCAGGATTCTCGGGACCAGCCCGAGAATGACGGAGAACAAACGCGATGTAATACTGTTTTCTTCATTCAAAAATATGGATGTACCATCCTGGATGCTCGGCGAATTCGCTACGCTCAAAGCCAAGCATGACAAGTCTGGTGTTTATTGAGATTTAATTCTTGCTCTCGTTCCTACCGTCATTAACGGGCTTGTCCCGTTAATCTTGTTTCAGCAAGTGACTAACTTAGTCAATAAATTTGCCTTATTATTCAAAAGGAGTATGTTGCGCCAGGATTCTCGGGACCAGCCCGAGAATGACTGGTGCTGGGGACGAAAGCTTAGTATTTGTTGCCATTTTTTTAAGCGGATGTATCATCCTGGATCCTCTGCGAATGAGCTTACGCTCAAAGCAAAGGATGACGAGTCTGAGTGTTTGTTAAGGTGCTGGGGACGTTAGCTTAGTGTTTGTAATGTTTTTAAGTACCCCTCACCCGCTGACAAGTCTGCGACCTCTCCCGCACGGGGCGAGGTAATAAATGAGTGGCGAAATTTTAAATTTGCTATAATTCTTCTTGACTTTTTAATACTTTTGTTTATATATCTATCAGTGAATTTTTGAGGATACACAATGTATAGGATTATAGAGAAAATATTAGAAATAATACTGAAAATCATTTTGAAAATTTACAGTTTCAGACGAAAATTTTATTTTAAAGACCGTCATTTCTGCATTCTGTTTATTGGTTTTGACATCTATTTTATCTACAAAAAATTCCCTGACGAAAGCAAAATCTATATTTTTTCTGAAGAAATTTAAAAACAAAAACAGCCCCTTTTGAGGGCTGCGTTTGCTAATATCAAAAAAGCTAATTAAGCTGACTTTTGCAAATCTTCCGGCTTTTTAGGCATATTCACAGCCAAATTTGCCACCGCCGCCAAAATAAAGCCCAGCCAGAAAGTGTGGCTGACGACATTGAGCGCGCTCAAAATACTGATAAACACATAGCTGTAGACCGTAACGCGCAGAGTTTGACGGTACGGAGCTTTATAAATTGCCGACATTATCCAGTGCAAAACCAAAGAATAAATACCCATAATTATTAAGCCGTATACTATCATACCCAAGAGCGTAAACCCGAAAAACACCGGAATAATATAGTGTTCGGCGCCGTTGAAAAAGGCGTCGGTCACTTCTTTATCAATTACCATGTTCGGCACATCGCGCAAACCGTTGATACGGGTTTCATTTTTGTTGGCATTATAGGCATAAACCGCGGAACGGCTGATATACAAGCCGCTGTCCTTAAATGTTGACGGCTCAAATTCTTCGGTGCGCGTATCCAGCACAACCTTGAACTTGGAATCATCCTCGCCGTAAGTTTTTTCAATCAAAGTATTCTCCGGCTTGGCAATCATACCGTCTTCAATGGTAATCGGCAAAAAGTCGGCCGCATTGTTTTTTACTATCGGCAAATATGTGTTCATAATCTCGCCGACTACACCGCTGAAATATAAAGAATTGGCCAGGCACATCAGTAAAAACACGGCAGCTCCAAGCCATTTAGCGGTCAATAAAAATTTTAAGTCTTTCATTTTTCCTCCTTTGTTAGGTTAAAATAATCCGTCAAACAAATCAGGTTGGCGGCTGTCTGTCTGAGCCAGGATTTCCATGGCTTTTTTTACGACATTGTAGTTCACGGCGCATTGATAGGCAAGCGAGATATTATCGCACTCCTCCACCAGTTTGCCGATATATTCAAACGAGCGCGGCGCGTTGTTGACAATAAAATTCAGCACGTCCGGGCTAATTAAAATCTGCCGGTCGTTGAACAGCTTGACAATCAAGGTTTGCAGCATAATATCGTCCGGCTCTTTGATTTCTACGCTGGGCAGCATATTCAAACGCGACTGCAAATCTTTGAGCGGGAAGCTCATCCGGCTCGGCGCGGTTTCAGCCGTCCACAGCATATAACGCCCCTCGGTATTATAAATGTTAAACAAATGGAACAAGGCCTCGGCATGAGCTTTGGCCGTCAGATTTTCAACCACGATGCTCTCATTTTCTGAAGCTATTTTATTGACATTGCGCAAATTTATACGCGCCGCGTCTATCAGCGACACTTTTATCGGCTTATCGGCAAAAATTTTGACTTTGTCGGCAAACAGGTGCGCCAAATGCGATTTTCCGCAGCCTTTAGGACCATAAATAATCAAGCCGTGAGTCAGCCAATTCGGCCAAGAATCCACCATATTAAACGCTTCGCGGTTACACGGCGCAACCATAAAATCTTCACGCCCCATATAAGTGCGGGGCACAAAGTCAAAAGGTATTTGCTTCAATTCTTCATCTTCAACCACTGTCATTTTTCAGCCAACACTTCCTGCACTTTTTTATGCAAATCTCCCAAGCTGTACGGCTTGCTCATAAAATAAAAATCCGATGAGCCGGCCAGCTCTTTGCGCGCAATTTCCTCCGAATATCCCGAGGCCAAAATAATCAGCATCTGCGGATATTTTTCATGCACGATTTTTGCCAGCTCGGCGCCGCTCAGCCCCGGCATCATCATATCGGTAATCATCATATCAAATTTTTCGCCGTTTTCAATATGTTCCAGCGCATTTTCGGCAGAAATGCAATCCACCACATCAAACCCCTTCTGCTTCAGACCGCGGGCGCCGACCGTGCGGACTGCATCTTCATCTTCCACAAACAGAATTTTGATTTCACCGGAATTGGCAGCCAAACTGCGCCGGCTGTCAAACGCCGAAACATTCAGCCCCAGAATCATTTTTTGATTTTGCCCCATATTTACGGCCGGCGTCACGGTTTCCAAGGCAGCATTTCCGGCTTTGTCGCGGATTATCTCTTCTTGCGGCGCCTCTTCCGTTTTTTCTTCTTTATCGCTCTCATAAGCCGGCAGATAAATTTCAAAAGTCGTGCCTTTGCCGACTTCGCTATGCACCTTGATAAAGCCTTCGGTTTGGCGCACAATACCGTAAACCATAGCCAAACCCAGCCCCGTTCCGGAACCGACAACATTCTTTTTGGTTGAGAAGAACGGCTCGAAAATGCGGTTTATATTTTCCGGCGGAATGCCGCAGCCGGTATCCGATACGCTGATAACCACAAAATCCCCGGGTTTTATAACATCGGCGCCGAAATGATACGGCTCATTCAAGCGTTCGCCGCGGGTGGCAACAGTCAGCGTGCCTTTGCCGTTCATGGCGTCTTTGGCATTGATAACCAAATTTATCATAACCTGAGAAAACTGCACCGGATCAACCCTGATATAGCCTAAATCGGCGCCGTAATTGATTTGAAAACGAATCTGCTCGCCAATCAAACGCGACAGCAGATGATCTATTTCCGTAAAGGCCTCTGTAACATCTATCAGCTTAGGATTCAGCGGCTGTTTGCGGGAAATTGCCAGCAGCTGGCGCGCCACGCCGGCCGCACGGTTGGCGTTTTGTTTAAGCTGCACCAAATCCGAAAAAGACGGATCGCCGACACCGTGGCGCTGTATCAGCAAATCACAGTAGCCGATAACCGCCGTCAAAAGGTTATTGAAATCATGCGCCACGCCTCCGGCAAGCTGTCCGAATGCCTGCATTTTCTGTGCCTGCGCCACCTGCATTTCCAAATTGCGCTTATTGGTTATATCGGTGACATACATAATCAACCCGTTGATTGTTCCGGATAAATCGGTATAATGCATAATCATCGGGCTGATATGTATCTGCACATTTTTTTCTTCTTTGGTAAAAGTTAAAATCGTTTCAAAATTATATTCTTCCGCATTGTTTTTAGCATATTCCAGCAAGGCTTCTTTAATTTTGCTTTTTACCTCATCATTAAAGTAATCGCCGACTTTTTTATGCACAATCTCGGCTGACGGTTTTTCAAAAATTTCAGAAATATGCTGGTTCAGCTCCAAAATTTTCTGCTGCTTATCCACCAGAACAATACCAATCGGCGCCGTATTGAACAGCCATTCAAATTTATCGGTAACTTCATTCAGTTTTTGCTTAAGTTCAACATCGTTAGGCAGCTGCCAAATAACTACGCCGCGGGTTTTGATTTCGGAATTTTCCCGCACATTCTGCTGGCGCACAAACGCTTCCTGACTTCCCTGCGCGGTTTTGAACACGACATTGCCGTTGAATATTCCGGTGCTGTCGTGCAGCTGTTCCGGCTTATAGGCAATAAAATCGTCCAAAGTTTTGCCGACAGCGTCATTTTTTTCTATCTGCAAATAATCCGCCAAAGTATTGTTTATATATTCAATCAGCCCCTGACTGTTGCAGGTATATAAACCAACCGGCAGAAAATCAACAAAGTTATGCAGCGAAGACATTTCATCCTGATATACCTGCTCCATATTTTTATATGAAGTAATATTTTCCACCGTCCAAAAAATATAGGCTTCCTTGCGGATTTTTTTCAGAGAAAATTCATCTTCAAAAATATCGGCCTTGCGCAGATAAATCGGCTTTACGCAAACACGCAGCCATTCTTGCGCCACAAACACGCTGTTTTTATCGGGATTGATTGAAAGATGAACAGTTGTTTCCTGCAGCTTGTTCACGGCAGAAGCCAGCTTTTGCAAATCCAATTTATTGGCGGCAGAATCAATGATGTTATGTTCTAAAAAGTCTAAAACCGCTTCATTCTTAAAATAATCCTGCGCTGCGCGGTTGACCAGAATCGGAACACCGGCAGCGTTATCTATACGGTGGTATTTGTTTTTATCGTTCAAAATTTCAGAAGCCAAAGCCCCGAAACCGATGGCATTTTCACTGACCTTCAAAATTCTGATGGTTATCAAAATACACAAGATATTCCACACCACTATGGATATAATGATGTACAAAGTGTACTGCGGATATAAAAACAAGGCAAACAAGCTCAAAGACATAAACATAATAGCATAGGCCAGAAAGACTAGATTTCTTTCCAGCTGCCTGTCCGGACGCCGTCTGTTTATGTCTTTAAGCATCTGTTTTTCCTGCAATCAAAAACTAGGTCAGCACGTCTGCTTTTGCTTTGCCGGTGCGCTCGGTAATTTCGCCGATTTGACGTGAAACATCAGCCAGGCTTTCCAGCATCTGCTCTACATTTTCATTCAAATCTTTGGTTTCATAGCGTTCCAGATAAACACGCAGAGTAGCGCCGTTGGTGCCGGTGCCGGATAAGCGGTAAACAATACGCGACTTATCGGTAAAGTAAACAATCAGACCGTTTTTAGTCGAGCTGCCGTCAACCGGATCATTATAAATAAACGGCTTGGCTTCCGCTACGGTGTAAGCACCGAAAGTTTTGCCGGCCAAGCTTGGCAGACGGCTCTCTAAATCGGCCATAAGTTTGTTGGCAACATCGGTATCCAAACCTTCATAGTCATTGCGCATATAATAGCTGCGGCCGTACTTTTTCCAATGTTCTTCGGTAATTTCCTGCACGGATTTTCCGGTTGCAGCGATAATATTCAGCCAAAACAGAACCGCCCAAATACCATCCTTTTCGCGGATGTGGCTGGAACCGGTGCCGAAACTTTCTTCGCCGCAAAAAGTAATGCGCTTGCTGTCCATCAAATTGCAGAAATATTTCCAGCCGGTCGGAACTTCATAGTAGCCGATTTTCAAAGCTTCGGCAACACGCCCCACCGCCGTTGATGTAGCTGCTGACTTAGCCACGCCGTAAATACCGTTTTTATATGCCGGAATCAGCTTATAGTTATCAGTCAAAATCGCCAAGCTGTCGCTCGGAGTAACAAAAAACTTTTTGCCCAAAATCATATTGCGGTCGCCGTCGCCGTCATTGGCCGCACCGAAGTCCGGAGCTTTATCCGAATACATCAAATCAACCAGGGATTTTGCATAAATCAAATTCGGATCCGGATGCAGACCGCCGAAATCTTCCAGCGGAACATAGTTCAAAACAGAACCTTTTTCAGCGCCTAAAATTTCTTCAAAAATCTTGCGGGCATAAGGACCGGTTACGGCGTTCATAGCGTCAAACACCATGGTAAAACCATTGGCAAATAATTTTTTGATAGCGGCAAAATCAAAGATTTTTTCCATCATATCAACATAGTCTTTTACCGGATCAATAACTTCAATTTCCATATCGCCGAGTTTTTGCACGCCTAATCTGCTCAAATCGACATCAGGTTCGTCCAAAGTTTTATATTCGCTGATAGTTTTAGAAATTTCATAAATTTTATCACTTACAGAAGTTGGGCATTGGCCGCCGGAAGCAATAGCGTATTTAATGCCGAAATCGCCGTTAATTCCGCCCGGGTTATGCGAAGCAGACAAAACGAATCCGCCGTCCGCCTTATTCATCAGCAGCACATGAGATGAAGCCGGAGTAGAAATAAAGCCGTTCTGTCCGACAATCATCTTTTTCATTCCGTTGGCTGCTGCCATTTTCATAATTTTTTGAATAGCGATTTTGTTATAATAGCGTCCGTCGCCGCCCAAGATAAAAGTTAAACCTTTAACTCCGCCGATAGCATTGAAAACGCTTTGCACAAAGTTTTCCAAATAGTTTTCCTGCAACACAACTTTAGATTTTTTACGCAAACCGGCCGTACCCATTTTCATATCGGAATACGCGGTAGTTTTGACAACTTTAAGCATCTATAGCTCCTTTCTCTAATAATTAAAACTCTTTTATATATATGTATCATTAAAAGAAAGGCTAGGTAAAGTTTTTTTAATAAGCTAGACACATTTATTTATGCTGCCAAATAAAATCGGCTAAAATCAAAAGTTCGCGGCGGGCATAAACATCTGCCATTGACATATTTATGGTTTTAGAAACCATCAAATCAGCCGCTCCGTACCCTTCGTCAATATGCGTATAGGCCTTGCGTTGTTCCAAAGCCGGAGCTGTTCTGAAGCCATAGCGGCGTGACTGCTGCTCCAGCTGCCGGCTTAACTCATCATCTTCGGCGGCAGCCTTATTTTCCGCCACCACCCAATTCAGGCATTTGATACCGGCAGCGGCTTGGCTTTTTTTGACCGTCCAAATTAAATTCAAATACGAATCGGAAGGCTGCCAATTTATATCTTGTCTGCCCTGCACCAGAGTTATTATGGTATGTGCCTTAGAAAACACCGGAATATAATCTTGATTCTGCTCAGAAGGAATATCGGCAATAACCGCTGTGCAATCAGCAAAATCAGCATTAAATAAATTTTGTTTACTGATGTTCTGTATATTTTTCATGGTCGGATTTTGCAACAGCAAAGCCGAGCGTTTTTGTATAAATTCAGCAGCTGCGGAGGAATAAACGCCGACTTTGTAGCCGTCCCGCAGCAGAGCCGCGGCCAGATTAAAGGCCAGCGTTGTTTTACCTGCGCCGGCCTTAGGACTGCTTATAACAACCAACGGAGCCGTCATCAGCGCTGCGCCATTTTCATTGAACCGCTGTCAGCCGTAACCAAGCAAGATTGATTGCTGCGCTTCATATTGCGGCAGATTGTGTTGGCGTCATTTTTTGCCAAACCGATAACTTTTGAACGATAGACAGTTTTGCTGGCTGCCTGAACTTTTTCAACTTTAATATCGTGAACCGCATATTTTTTTGCTAATTTGTTTTTAACCGTCAAAGCATAGTTGCGGGCACGCTGATAGTCTGAAAAAGAGCCGACCTGCACGGCATAGCGCCCGCCGGATACTGAAGCAATCTGCGTAGATTTAGCGGCAGGCTTGCTTTTAGCTTTAGCCAGACGCACGGTCTGGGTTTTGGCCGGAGTTTTCTTTTGCACAGAGGCCAAGCGGGTTGCTTTTGACTGAGTTACAGTCTTGCCGTTTATTTCATTTTTCAGCATAGCAACATCAACATCGCCTTGCTGCATGTGAACCAAGCCTCTGTCCATCATCTTAGAAACTTTTTTATCGCGCTCGCCCACGCTGTTATGCCCCATGGTTACGGCAATTACCCGTTTGCCGGAGCGTTTGGCAGAAGTGATAATATTATATCCGGAAGCAGCGGTATAGCCTGTTTTCATTCCGTCTGCACCGGCAAATGTCTTCAAAATATAGTTATGTCCGCCGATGGTTTTGCCTTTATATTGAAAACTCTTAGCCGAAAACCACTTATAATATTGCGGAAAATGATGATATACCGCCATTGCTAAAACCGCCATATCGCGGGCTGTGGTTTTTTGCTGTTTATTCGGCAAACCGGAAGCATTTTTGAATGTTGTGTGATTCATTCCCAATTTATGGGCTGTGTTAGTCATCAATACGGCAAAATCAGCCTCGGTCGGCGCAAAGTGTTCGGCCAAAACGGTAGCGCAGTCATTGGCAGATTTAACAATAACAGCCATAATCGCATCTTTTACCGTAATGGTTTCTCCGGCGCGCACCCCAAGCTTAGACGGCGAGCGTCCGGCGGCAGTACGGGAAACCTTCAGTTTATCCGTAAGTTTAATATGGTTGTTTTCCAAAGCGTTAAAGGTAATGTACAAAGTCATAAGCTTGGTCAAAGAAGCCGGATAGCGGCGCTCATCAGCATTCATTTCATACATAACATCGCCGTTTGCGGCATCAATCATAATAGATGAAACCGAGGCATTTGCCACAGTAATCTGCAGCATTGCTAAGACTAAAATACAAAAAAACGCAAATTTTTTAACCATCTTTACCCTCTGGACTGATATATTATTTTTACCATAGTCCCTAAAAGAAAATAAAAGGTTAATATCCATAAGTATTTTTTAGAAAGAATTTGGATTTTTTATAAATTTGATATTGACTTTTAGACAGTTTAACTGTATTAAAAACACTGTTACCATGATGGCGGATGTAGCTCAGTTGGTTAGAGCGCTGGTTTGTGGTACCAGATGTCGAGAGTTCAAATCCCTTCATCCGCCCCAATTCAGAAAAGGCACCTCGTAAGAAGTGCCTTTTTTGTAGCAAAAATTATCTTTACTTTCATACTTTGTTTCAGTAAAATATGCACCGGATAGATAATAGTCTGTCTAGGGCGTAGCAACCCTTTTACCTAGAGTCATTGCATAATGACTTAAAACTTTATATGCCGATTTCTGCTTAGAGCGGATGTCGGCTAAATAAGGCTATGAGCTGAATAAGCCGAGCCGTTTCTAGGTATACGGTTTGCTAACATCCGCCCGCTTTTATTACGGCGGGTTTTGTTTTATGTATAACAAAATTAAACGGAGTTAGATAAATGTATAAGTTAAAAAACAGAAAAATCTATCGTCAGTTCGCCGTCATTACCGGACATGACGCACAGTCTGTTCCGGTAATCTTGGTGCAGAGAGTCTTTTACTTAGTCAATAAATTTGCTATATTATTCAAAAAGAGTATGTTCCACCAAGATTGCCGGAACGCGTCCGGCAATGACTGTGCGGGGACGCTTGTTTATGTTTTTTTCAAATTCTTTAAATTATTAAATCGGATGTACCATCCTGGATCCTCGGCGAATGAGCTGACGCTCAAAGCCAAGGATGACAATAGGAGTGTGCTGCAATCTGGCCGTTCTATGATTGAAATGTTAGGTGTGCTGGCAATTATCGCAGTGCTCTCTGTCGGCGGGATTGCCGGTTATTCCAAAGCTATGGAGAAGATTAAAATAAATAGCATACTAAATGATTACAGGAATATTTTATTTTCTTTATACGAAAACCGTGAAAACATTTTGAAATCAACTCCGGACGGACAAACAGGATTGATCTATATTATAAAAAGTTTACAACTAATCCCTAAACAATGGCGGATTGCCGGTCATTCCATTATTATATTTGATTCATTGGATAATGAAGTTGCTTTATATTCTATGCGAACTCCTCAATATGGAAAGAACATCAGCATGGATATATACTTAGGCGGATATTGGCTTGGCGACAAAAATAACATTATTAACCAAAAATTTTCAAACAAATTATGTGTCGAATTTCTAAGTAATTTTGCGCAGCCGCTGCATGGTTATATAGTCAGTGCCGGATATACCGATTGGTTTAATGACAAAAACAGTAAATCTTGGTACGGCGATGCTTTTTGCTCAAATAAAAAATGTATTGCTGCTGCAACCATTGCTGATTTTCAAAAAGCCTGCAGCAACTGTACGGACAAACGAGGCTCCTGCATTGTCAGTCTACGTTTTTAGCTGAATATAGTTTTCTACATATTAGAATCTATAATTCCGCCGCCAAGCAAAACTTCATCCGTATCGCTGTTTTTGTGATAAAAGACGACCGACTGCCCCGGAGCAATGGCTTTTTGCTTAGCATAAAAACGCACCTCTATTTTGCCGTCCGGTAATGGCGTCACTTTGACCGGTGTCGGCTGCTGCGATGAGCGGATTTTGGCTTCACATTCCAAAGGTTCCGACAAAGCGGCGACTTCTCCGCATAAATCAGCGGCAATTAAGCCGGAACGCTCGCACTCTTCTTCAAAACCGACAATAACTTCATTTTTATCCTTATTGAAACCCAGCACATAAAGCGGACGTTCGGCTGCTATGCCCATACCGCGGCGCTGACCGACCGTATAGTGCCAAATTCCCTGGTGCTGTCCTAAAACCCGTCCGTCACGGGTTACAAAATTACCGACTTGCGGTTCATTCTGCAAAATATCGTTGATATCGCCGGTATAAAAATCCTGACTGTCCGGCTTGTCGGAAACCTCCAGACCAAACTCACGCGCCAGCTCGCGCACCCGTTTTTTAGTCAGTCCGCCCAACGGCATTAAAACCCGCGACAGCTGCTCTTGATTCAGGCGGTACAAAAAATACGACTGGTCTTTAGTATGATCCAAACCGCGCTTAATCACATAACGATTGCGGCTTTCGTCAAAGCAAACCTGCGCATAGTGCCCGGTTGCAAACTTATCAAACTCTATTCCCTGCGCCGCCGCTTCTTCCGGCAGAGCGTTAAATTTGATGTATGAATTGCACATAACACACGGGTTCGGCGTACGTCCTGCTTTATATTCATGCTTGAAATTTTCCAGCACCATTTGTTTATAGCGGGCGGAACAATCCAAAACATAATAAGGAATCCCGATTTTGTTACACAAAGCGCGCGCCGCTTCAATATCTTGTTCCTCGTGCGGAGAAAAGCAGGAATCGGCATGGACATCACCGCTGAAATGCGTGTTTTTATCCCAAATAGACATGGTGGCGCCAATCACTTCATAACCTTGCTGTTTTAGCAAACAAGCCGTTACCGAAGAATCCACACCGCCGCTTAAACCAACCAAAACTTTCATACTTTTACCTCGCACTATTTAAAACAAAGAAACTCCGGACGATAGAATCCGAAGCCTCTTGGGAAAACCCACTTTATCAGAACGGAATATCATCATCCAAATCAGAAGGCGTAGAAGCCGGACTGTTGTCCCAGCCCGAAGAAGTGCCGCCTGCAGCCGGAGAGGCAGAGAAAACATCATTTCCGCCGGCCGGAACACCATCGCCGCCGCTGTTTTTAGAATCGAGCATAACCAGCACACTGTTGAAATTCTGCAAAACAACTTCAGTCGTATAGCGGTCAACACCGTTATTATCAGTCCATTTACGGGTTTGCAGCTGGCCTTCCAAATATACCTTTGAGCCTTTGCGCAAATATCTTTCGGCAGTATCCGCCAACTGAGAATTAAAAATCACCACGCGGTGCCATTCGGTTCTATCCTTGCGCTCGCCGGTGTTACGGTCTTTCCAGCTGTCTGTTGTCGCCACATTCAGGTTTACAACTTTTGCGCCGGACTGAGTGTTATTAACCACCGGATCTGCGCCCAAATTACCAACCAAAATAACTTTGTTTATCCCAACCATTATTTTATCCTTACAAAAAAATTAAACTGGTTACAGCATAATGGCTTTTTGTAAATTCGCAACCACAAAAAGCCATTGCTGCACATCATTTTACGCGGCGTTATCAACAGGACAGAGCTCTGCCATAACTTCTTTTTTCAGCGTTACATTATCTGCCTTGCCGGTTGCAAATACCGGAAGCTTTTCGTGATACAAAATCACACGCGGCAAATAAAGCTCTGACATACCGTTATTTTTTACATATTCATGCAGCATTGCCGAAGTAACTTTTTCATTGTTAGTTACCAGCACAATCTGCTCGCCTTTGCTTTCATGCGGAATCGAAACCACACCATAGCTGTATTCCGGTCCCATTTCTTTGGTAGCGTCCATAACCATATCCTGCACGGCGTTAAGCGATACCATTTCGCCGCCGATTTTAGCAAAACGCTTGATACGGTCTTTAATGGTAAAGAATCCGATTTCATCCATTTCCACCACATCGCCGGTATGATACCAGCCGTCTTCCGGCGGAACCAGCACACCAGGGTTAGACGGCATATAATAGCCCTGCATAACATTCGGGCCTTTCACGCACAGCTCGCCGCCGTTGGCAATACCGTCAACCGGCAGAATTTTGAACTGCATGCCCGGCATAATTTTACCGATAGAGCCGAATTTATTGAAAATTCCGTTATTGGCGGTCATAACCGGAGAACATTCGGTTGCACCGTAAGCTTCCATCATCCGCACGCCGGAATGTTCCATCCACATGCTGCGGGTATCGGACTTGGCCGCCTCGCCGCCGGAATACATCAGGCGGATATTGTGGAAATCGTACGGGTGGGCAATTTTAGCATAACCGCGCAAGAATGTATCTGTACCCAGCATTAAAGTAGCACCCAGTTCATAAACCAATTCGGCTACCACACGGTAGTGCAGCGGAGACGGATACAAGAACAGCTTAGAGCCCTCAAACAGCGGGAACAGCGTGCCCACGGTCAGGCCAAAGCTATGAAACATCGGCAAGGCGTTAAACAGCAAATCCTTAAAGTTAATAGTTTGAATCGCCGTCATCTGCTTGATATTGGCTATAATATTGGCATGGCTCAGCACAACGCCTTTCGGAGCGCCCTCGGAGCCGGAAGTAAACAGAATAACTGCCTTTTTATCGCCGCCGGTTTTATGCGGAATATGCTTAACCTTATAGCTGATATAAGCGCCGATTTTAGTCCACAGCGACATTTTTTTAGCAATATCTTCCAAGTAAACAATATTGCAGCCGGCATTTTTCATATCTTCCACCACGTTTTCCATTTTGGCTTTAATAATAAAAGAACGGGAAGTCAAAACGGTTTTAACCAGCGCGGTTTTGCACATGGAAATCATATTTTTGGAGCCGACCGAAAAGTTAATCATCACTGGTGTGCGGTTATAGGCAGAAAGTCCGAAAAACGTGCAGACCGTGGCAATAGCGTTCGGCAGCAGAATACCGACATTTTCATCAACCTTGGTAAACTTTTTAAAGCTGCGTCCCAAAGCAAAAGAAGCAACAATAATGTCTTTATAAGATTTTTGCTTGCGGTTGATATCTTCTATAATGCGCGGACGCTTAGAGAAAAAGCCGGTGCGGGAATAAACCTTGGCGGTTTTCATCAGCTGCGCGAACAAAGAAA
Organism: uncultured Eubacteriales bacterium; assembly: GCA_963632615.1. Lineage (GTDB taxonomy): Bacteria > Pseudomonadota > Alphaproteobacteria > RF32 > CAG-239 > RUG410. The sequence goes on along the minus strand of CAVGVF010000007.1, from coordinate 4,578 downwards.
TATTTTTATCATAGTTAATGTCAAAGCACATTTCACGCAGAATCATATATACTTCATTGCTGATGTGGTCGCGTTGGCGGCGCAGTTCATCTTTCAGCTTAAAGCTGCGCGGCTCGCCGACATAGATACGCATTTTCGGCAGCGGACGGTGCGGCAATTTGCCTTTAGTCTTAGAAAAATAGCCGTATTGCGGGCCGTCTATCCAAACCGGAATAATCGGCGATTTAGATTTATCGGCCACCAGCCCCGGAGCCTCATAAATTTTCATCAAACCGCCGTTTTCGGTAATGCGTCCTTCGGCAAAAATCACCACCAAACGCCCCTCATCCACTTTAGCAATCAGCTTTTTAATATCTGACGGCTCAATCGGATTAAACTTTATAATATCGGCGCGCCCCATCAAAAAACTAATCCAATGGCGGCGATATAAATGCCCGTTCAAAGCAAACACCGGATTACCGGGAAGAAAAGCAAACAATAAAATCGGGTCCAAATAAGAAACGTGATTTACGACATAGACGCCTTTTTTCGGCAATTTATTAACATCAAATTCAAAAATACATTTTGCTTTCATCAAACGCAAAACCGTTCGCAGGCAAAATCTGACAAACTCTTTCACAAGTCCAACCTTTCTGTTGTTAAATATTACACTATCCATATAATATTCTTAACGGTTTGTAAAGAGAAAACAAGCAAGTCATTAACAGTCATTTTTTGTCTTATATCTATTTGTTTTAGCATAATTTTTCAAATTTTATCCCCAGTTTTAAGCCAAAAACTTGCCAAAATTGATATATTACTGTATTGTGCGCCCTATGTAACGCAACTAGCTTGGGTTACGATGTTTTAATAATAAAAAGGTCTAAAATGAAAAAGGTTCTTACATTAACCGCCTTGAGCACCCTTCTGCTTTCTACCAGCGCTATGGCCGCCGGTTTCCATTTAAGAGAGCAGTCCGCAGCCGCTCAAGGTAACGCATACGCCGGCGCAACTGCCGGTGCAGAAAACGGTTCTTACGCATATTATAATGCTGCAGGTTTAACCCGCCAGAAAGGCTTGCAGGTAAACTTGGGAGCAACCTACATTGCACCGCGCGCCACAGCTAAAAATGTTAAAGGTCCGAACGGCGAGCGCGGAGCTGACGTTGAAAACGTGGTTCACGCGGCTGTTTCTCCAAACGGTACGGTTTCTTATCAGCTTAATGACAAAACTTTTGCTGCCATTGCCGTAAATTCTCCGTTTGGCATGATTACAAAATATGACAGAGATTGGGTTGGTTCCGACCACGGAATTACTTCGGATTTGAAATCCGGCACCGTTACCCCGATGATGGCTTATAAAGCCACAGATAAATTGTCTTTGGGCGCAGGCGTGCAAATGCAATATGTTTGGGCGCATCTGACTAACAGCCACTCCGCTTCATACACCGGCGGCGTTACCGAAAACGGCAATGATTTTGATATGGGCTATCAGTTAGGCGCATTATATGAATTTACGGATTCAACCCGTGTGGGCGTGGGCTACCGCAGCAAAATAGCTCATAAATTAAAAGGCAAAATGAAATCAAGCGGCAGTGCTTTAGCTGCTTCGGACAATCCGTATATTGCCGCTGCCGGAATGCAGGCCGATGCTTTGATGAACCAAAAAATCAGCGCCAAATTAACCACTCCGGCGATGCTTTCTATGGGTGTTTATCATGACATCAACGACAGATGGGCGGTTATGGCCGAATATCAGCGCGTATTTTGGAGCAAATTCAAAAATTTGACTTTTGTCGGCGATAAATATAACAAGCCGCAAGGCTACATTTCGCAAGTTCAGGAAAATTGGCGCGACACCAATTTTTATTCAATCGGCACCAGCTATATGCTGGATAACCAATGGAAGCTGCGTTTGGGCTTGGCCTATGACCAAAGCGCTGTCCGCTATGCACACCGCACTCCGCGTATTCCGGATTCCGACCGTATTTGGTATTCATTCGGCCTAGGCTATCAATATAGCGAAAACTTGAGTTTTGATGCAGGCTACACCTACATTAAAGCCCACAGCGCCAAAATGAACTCGGCGGTTACCGGCAATGACGGCTCGCACGTTTCGGCCGACTATTCAAACTCAGTAAAAGTTTTTGCTTTTTCTTTGAACTATGCGTTCTAAGCTGTAAGCTATCGCTAAAAACTCCCGGTGCACAGTATCGGGAGTTTTTTTTATACTCAAACAAATACCCCGCCGCATTGGGGTACGGCAGGGCTTTGATATAATCAGGAATTTTTATTAAGTTAAATTATTTACATCACCTCCTTTAATACTTTATATATACAAAGATAAAAACGCCTCGCCTTTATTAACAATTTATGTCTGTAGCACTACATATAACATAATAAAAACCTTGAGAATCACGCATATCGCATGTTGTTTGAGGCAAAGAATTTGATATTTGCATCCCTGATTTACTATTAAAGGAATAATATAAAAGCATACCTCCTATACCATTACCGTTGACAGAAGCATTCACACAATCGGTTGCCTGTCCACTGCCATAGAAAACACTCCCTGAATAATATCCCTTACTAACTACATAAGGATTATAATGTGATACATAGGCTGTGTGACTATATACATTAGATGAACCACATGAATAACGAGCAAAGACATCCTGACCACCAGGTAATGTTAAATCTTCATGTAACTCTCCATATATGTATATTGAAGCATTTACATCTTCTCCAGACGCTGCACCTGTAATTTTTATGTATCCTTTCACATTATCTTCTAATATCTGTTCAGCCTCTGGTCCACTTACAAAAGTTTGTTCACTTCCAGTTTCTCGCCAGCAATTATTTCCAAAGCTAAATGCATACCCATTATTAACCGTTGACGATATTGTACCTTCATCCCACTTTTGCAAATCACAGGTATAATAAACTAACTTATTGCTTTCCGGCCTAAATGATGAATTATTGGTTTCTTCATATTTAGTTTGCAATTCGTCTGTTGACATCAACTGCATATAGTGACTGCCTTTATTTACTTTATCATTATTTCCTGAAGCTGTAATGGTGTAATATGGCCTTTTTGTCATACAATCTGTATTATCGCCGGGACAATTTACAACATAATAAATACACTTTTGACTATCCAGCGGAGCGCATCTTTCATTACCATCAAATTCTATTTTCACGGTAACTTCATTATTTTCCACTTTAGGAAAATTGTTATACATACATTCATACCATTTATTTTCTTGCTCCGAACAAGAAGCCGAACCGCCACCATACTTTGAAGTACAAGCATTCAAATCATTAGATTGTTTTCCGCAGGCACCATAATATAGTTCAGTGTATTCATCTTCTGTTGCATGCATATAGATATCATTATTTTCATAAATTTTTAAATCAATATATCCTCTTGTGCTTGCCCATAATTTGTTAATACCATAACATGTGTTCAGTGAGCATTGAGTATCATAGTTTTCGACACTGACTTCTTCGCCAGTATTCTTACAGTAAGTATCTCTCTTACCATAATATATCTCCCCCTCTATATCCACATAAGGACCGATTCCCGAATATTCTTCTGAATTTTCTTTAACAGAATTTTTAGATACTTTGTAAGTAAATTGATCGATTTTTTCAACAAATTCATCTGTATCATCATTTACAATTTTATATCTGTCATACACATCGCTAGGACATGTATGCCCTTTACATACAAACTCAAAATGAATAGTTATTTTTCCATCATCAGAATCCGTAGTGTTTTTCTTTTCACATTTACCGCAGACTTTACCGTTGGCTTTGCCTTTAGAAGAAAATGTTTCATCGGAAGCACAATCTGCTTTGCTTTGATATGCGGTTGAATAGCCGGACTGGCAAGTTTCTTCCTCACTACAAGTACCGCAGACGTTGTTGTCAGAGTCTTTAACATCACTGGTGTGAAAAACACCGCCTTGGGTTTTGCATTCGGACTCTGTCATATAGGTTTGGCTTAAAGTGTTCCAATAAGAACACGGATGTGCCGGAGAATTTACGCATTTACCGCAAGCTACGTTATTTTTATCAAATTCCCCATTCGGTTCAAAATCTTGGTTTTTGTCTTTGCAAGTTTGTTCGGTTTCGTACCCCATTTCCTTGCAAGTCTTCTGCGGATTGGCGCAGTCCTCAACTTTCCAGCAGTTTCCGCACGGGACACAGCATTTCTTTTCAGCAGCCGCAGCGGCTTTATCACATTCCGACTTAGACATTGTACAGCTTAAGTAGTAGCAAAAACCTTGCTTTTTAACCTCTTCGCACTCGCCTTTTTTCTTATTTGCTTCATCACTGGTGCGATAGGTACATGTAGAGTCAGTTTTATATCCATAATTTACGGCACCGCAGTTACCATCCGGCAAGAAGCACACTCTTGCCTGCGCCGCGGCTGAGAATAGCATAAAGGCTGTAAGTATGAGCGCACTTTTTATTGTCACACTTGGTTTTGAGCGAAGTATGACGTTGAGAGCGGAGGCGTTAAAAACGTTACAACAAACACTAAACCAACGTCCCCAGCACCCGTCATTCTCGGGCTTGTCCCGAGAATCCTGGC
>CAVGVF010000006.1:32999-40789 GCA_963632615.1 uncultured Eubacteriales bacterium | reverse complement strand
TTTCTGCATACAGCATTTGACTTTACAGCTGATATTATTTGAAAATCTAAAATACCGCCTAGTACATTATCATGTAAGTCCTGTTTATATAATTTTGCTACATCTGATAAAATAACTAAATCAGCATCTAAATACAGCACTTTTTCATATTTTGCAAAAAACTCTGGTATAAAAATAGAATAAAAAGCTACTAAATTATGATTACTTGTTATATTATTTGCTTTTTTAAAAGGGTCAAAATATTGCTGTTTTTCTACACAAATCTGGCTTACATCTATAAAATTAACTTTTACATTTTTTTTATTTTCAACCAGTTTAAAAATATTAGATTTTGAAAATTCTTGAATATCTGAATTTAATATATTTAATTCGTAAAAATTCTTATTTGATATATGGTCTAACAATGAACTGATAGTAACATATAAATAAGGGACATAATTGTTACTACAGCCAAAAACTATAGGGATAAAATTCTTTTTAAACAACATATTTGGATACCTTTACACAACATTCATTCCGCTTTCGAAAGCTTGATGGCTCCAGAGATAATCCCATTCGCCAAAGCGTCCGATTGTTTTGATGCCTCGCGCTTGCAGCCATTCACGCACAACTTTACGACTTTCGTAAATTTCCGGCGTAAAAATGATATTAGCGTATGGTTCAAAACGAATGTCTTTCACCACAACATCACTATCATTAAACTGACAAATTTCTTTCAGCATTTCAACTGTTTTTTGCAAAATTATATTTTTATCCACAACTTTTGTGTTGTTTGCAAAAAATATTTCAGCTTGCAAAGATGAACAGCCTTCCGGCGCGTTATCCGGCGATTTCAAATTAGGCGAATAAACCCGAGCCGGCGGCACGTCTTCGTCATAAATATAAAACCACAGATATTTTGCCACATCCGGACGGTTGAAGCCTAAAGACACCTGATAGCCGCAAGTCCAGCGCAGCTGCTCGGCTGCATTCCGCACATTTTCCGGCACATCGGAAATCATATTCACAACTTCCGGCAGCGGCAGCGATGAAATCAAATTATCATAATTTTCAACCGTTCCATCGGCAAATTCAACCTGTTTCGCCGCAGTATCTATGCGCACGGCTTTTTTGTTCAGCCGAATATCCAAGCCCTTGCGGCATTCGTTCATAATGCTGCGGAATCCGCCTTTTTTCGGATAGTTCATAAACTTGGTATAATAAAAGTTTTCCTGCTGTTCGGCAAAAGCTCCGCGCAAAACTTCCGGCAGCGGCGAAACATGGAGTCGGCTGCCTACCCATTTGGTTTCCAGCTGCTTGGCTTCCACGCCCCAATATTTACGGGTATACGCAAACGGAAAGTTCTCGGCAAAATAATCGCCGTACTGCACACGCAGCCATTCCGCATAATCGGAAATCTCTGCCGCGGCTTTGCGCGGACGGTTGACAAAGCTGTCAATAATCTTCACTTTTTCTTCAATCGGCAGCGGCGCCAAGTTGTTTTGCGCCGGATGCTTGAGCCAGCAGCCGCGCCAATAGTTATACGAAACCGGCGGATGCGCGTATAAAGGCGATGACTTGGCAAAAAGCTTAGCAATTTTTTCATCTTTAGCAAAAGTAAAATGCACGAATCGGTCAAAACGGAATCCGTCTATTTCAAAGAATCCGCATAAGCCGCCCCAATCGTTATCCTTTTCAAAAATAACGCTGCTTTCGCCCTTTTGCTTTAAGTGGTAGGCGGCCGATATCCCAGCGATACCGGCGCCCAAAATCACATTATTTGACAAGATGTTCTCCGTGTTCTTCAATTTGTTTTACGCAAAAATCATACATATCATCAGAGTGCAGAGCTTCTTTGTACCAGTCCACAGTCTTTTGCACGGCGTCGGTCAAGCCCCATTTAGCCTCCCATTGCAGCATTACATAAGCCTTGGTAACATCCAAGTTCAGCAAGGTGTTTTCGTGTACGGCGTTAGGGTCGGAAGCGTCAACAACTTCGCCTTTACCGTAATATTCAACTAAGCGGCGCACCACTTCCAGCACAGTTTTATTAGCGGAAATATGCGGACCAAAGTTGAAGTTGGTAGAATATTTAACCGGTTCTTCCAACAATTTTTCGCCGACACGCAGATAGCCTGACAGCGGCTCCAAAACATGTTCCCACGGACGAGTCGCAATCGGGTTGCGGATTTCAATCGGCTTGCCGGCTTCAATAAAGCGGATGCAGTCCGGAATAAGTCTGTTATCCGACCAGTCGCCGCCGCCGATTACATTTCCGGCGCGGACAATAGCCACAGCCTTGCCGTGAACATTGAATTTAGCCGGATTGAAATAGGACTGGCGATAAGCGTGCAGCATCAGTTCCGTGCAGCCTTTAGAAGCCGAATACGGGTCTTCGCCGCCCATGCGGTCGGTTTCTTTATAGCCCCAGATTTGCTCAACATTTTCATAGCATTTGTCTGAAGTAATCATAATAGCGGTTTTCAAGCAATCATTATTGCGCATGCATTCCATAATGTTCAAGCTGCCCATAATGTTGGTTTCAAACGTTTCTTTAGGCTGCTCGTATGAAGTGCGGACCAGCGCCTGAGCCGCCAAGTGGAAAACGATTTCCGGCTGATATTTTTTAACAACAGCGTCCAAATGCTCCAAATCTCTGGTGTCGCCGCGAACATCGGCAAACAATTTGTCATGCAGATGGCAGGCTTCAAAGTTGCCTTTATCCGAAGCCGGATCAAGCGAATAGCCCACAACTTTGGCGCCCATCATGGTCAGCCAAATAGAAAGCCAAGAGCCTTTAAAACCGGTGTGTCCGGTCACTAAAACAGTTTTACCTTTATAAACATTATTGTACATTTTGATTTTCCTTATTATAATTTTTCCACCAATCTATTGTGGCTTTTAAGCCCTCTTCTAAAGTATATTTCGGCGTCCAGCCGATAGACTTTAGTTTTTCATTGTTGCCGACAACCAAATCATCGCCGAACGCGGCCGGAACCGCACCCCACAGGATTTGCCCTTTAAAGTCAGTCAGTTCGGCAATTTTATTGACAATATAACGCAGCTGCACCGGTTTGCCGGAGCAAATATTCACCGCGCCCTGCACATCGCTTTCAAACACGTCAACAATACCGCGCGCCGTGTCTTCTACATGCAGATAGTCTTGGAATTTCAGACAGTCGCTGACTTTAACATCTTCGCCGTTTAAGCAGGAATTTATAACAGACGGCATCAAGCGCTGCGGCTTTTCATTCGGTCCGTATAAATTGAAAATTCTCGGCCACTTAAAATCAATATCATTCTGCTGACAGAAAATTTTTGCCAATTCATAAACCGCATGCTTGCCGTTGCCGTATAAAGTCCCCGGATTTGCCGGCGTGATATCTTCGGTCAGATAGCCGTATTTATATTCATATTCCGAGCAGGTTCCTGCGCCTAAAAACTTTTTGCCGCCGTACTTTTGAAAGCTTTTCAGCAAATTTAATGACGCCGCCACCCAATCCAGATTAAGGTCTGACACATGGCACTTTTTGCCGACAAACCAAGCCAGATGAATCAGATTTTCAAAATGATTTTCCGCTAAAAAAGCATCTACCGCCGCTGCGTCCAACACATTCATTTTATGCTGAATCAGAGCGGTGCCGTCATCGTGAACTTCCGGCCAAACCAAAGCATGCACTTCATAGCCGCGGGCTATCAGCTCGGCCGTAACTTTAGAGCCGATAAAACCGGTTGCGCCTGTTAATAAAACTTTTTTCATTTATTTTTTCCATACTTTCCACGGAGCAGTATTGTTTGCCCACATTTTGTTTAAGTCTTCCTTGTCTTTCAGCATATCCATCGGGTGCCAGAATCCGGTATGCTTATAAGCATTCAACTGACCGTCGCGGGCAATGGATTTCAAAGGCTCCTGCTCCCACATAACATCAGTTGCATCTTCCGGTATATATTTCAAAACTTCCGGCTGGCAGACAAAAAAGCCGGCGTTAATCCAAGCTCCGCTTTCTTTCGGCTTTTCTTGGAATTTAGAAATTGTGCCGTCTTCGTCAATGCCCAAAGCGCCGAAACGCCCCTCCGGCTGATAAGCTGTCAAAGTGCAGAGCTTGCCGGATTTTTTGTGATTTTCAATCAGGGCTTTGATATCCACATCGCCCACGCCGTCGCCGTATGTCAGCATAAACGGTTCGTTGCCGATATATTCTTTTGCGCGCTGAATGCGTCCGGCCGTCATGGTGTTGCGTCCGGTGTACAAAAGCGTAACTTTCCACGGCTCGCAGCTGTTTTGATGCACGGTCACGTCATTGGTTGCCAAATCAACCGTAACATCCGAATTGTTCATATAGTAGTTTACAAAATAGTCTTTGATAACTTCTTGCTTATATCCGGTCAAAACCACAAACTCATTAAAACCGTAATGTGAATAAATCTTCATAATATGCCAAAGAATCGGGAAACCTCCGATACCCACCATCGGCTTTGGTCTAACACTTGTTTCTTCGCCCAATCTGGTGCCTAAGCCGCCAGCTAAAATTAAAACTTTCATATTACCTCCTTTTACATGAAATTTTAAATTTAAATCCTAACAAATACAAAGTCTTTCCTTTTGGATTTTCGGCAACCGAAAAAATCCGTCCGGCAAAATCAGGAACATATTTTTTCTTTTGCGCCTTTATCATCAAAAGCATATCCTTATCTTTAATATCAGCTATTAACCTTTTGTATAACTTGCGTTTTTTGAAAATACTCTGCCACGGAAAGCTTCTGCTGAAAAAGTCTACAATATCCTGTTTTTCGGCAGCGGTGCAGTTTTCTTTTGCCGTAAAATCCAGCAAATTTCTGATAACTTCAACGCAATAGCTGTTCATTTCATCATAATGCTGAACATCATGAACCACCGAAGTTTCTCGCTGCCAATAATGATAATTTACGCCGTTAATCAAAACAATTTTATTAGCCAGCATAGCCGCCGGAAACAACAGCAAATTATCTTCAAAATATGATTTTGAATGCTCTGGAAATCTGATTTTATTTTCCTGCAGCAGGCTTCTTTTGAAAATTTTATCCCAGATAGCGCCATCTTTTAAGGTTTTTACCTTAGCAGAAATCCCTTCGGCCGTTTGCAGCGGAACACGATGAGCGGATTTTACGGTTTTGCCGCTGTATTCCAAAAGATATTCCGTAAAAGCCATATCGGCGTTGTTTTGGCTGGCGGCATTATATAATTTTTCAAAATAATCCGTATCTACCCAATCATCAGAATCGCAAAAGCCGATATAGTCGCCGCCTGCCGCCTCTAGTCCGGCGTTCATCGCGCCGCCGTAACCTTTATTTTGCGGCAGATACACCACTTTTATATGCGGACGCTTCTTGGCATATTCAGCAATAATTTTGCGGCATTCGTCGCTGGCGCCGTTATCCACCCACACAAATTCAATATCCTGCAAAGTCTGATTAACCAAAGCCGTCAGACACTTATCCAAATACTGCTCAGTTTTATAAATCGGAGTAATTACAGAAAGCTTCAGCGTCATTTCAAAACCTCTTTAGTCTTGACGGTATACAGCGGAATGCTGCCGAAAAGATATCCCTTGCAAATTTCGCCGCGGCGCACAATTTTCATTATCGGCAGCCCTAAAAACTTCACGCGGCTGACCAAACTGACGCGGGGCAGCACTTTTTCCCATAACAGAGGATTGTCCCGGCGCACAAAATTTTGAATTTGGATGGTTTTAGCGGCCATTTTTTGTTTTTGCAAATGTGAAGTATTACCGGCATGATTGCGGTAATGAAAAAGCACTTCCGGTAAATTATGAAATTCGGTTTTGCCAACCAAACGGCAATACATAGCATAATCTTCAGCCGGAGAATATTCTTCCTCATAGCGGATTTTGTAGTCATCCAGCACCGATTTGCGCACCATAGAGGCCGAATGCACCACACAGCAGGCCGCAAACAGCTGAGCAGTTATATCTTCATTGCTTTCGGGATAAACTTTGACTTTGCCGCCGATAAGATTTTTGGAAGCGCAGCTCACAATGCCGCATTCGGGATGAGAATCCAAATAAGTCGCTTCTTTAGACAATCTTTCCGGCATTGAGATATCGTCATGGTCAAAAATAGCCAGATACTCTCCCTTTGCCATATCAATCAGCTTGTTGCGGCTGGCGGAAATTCCCATATTCTGTGTATTCTTGCTATATTTTATGCGCTTGTCGGCGTATGATTTTACAATTATTTCCCTGTCATCTGCCGGGCAATCGTCTAAAATCAAAAATTCAAAATCATTATAAGTCTGAGCCAAAATGCTTTCTATCGCCGCGCGCAAATACGCTTCCGGAGTTCTATACACTGCCATCAAAACCGATACCTTAGGCATTGCAGCGCCTCCCAAAGTTTTGTGCTGATAATCTATCACTAAAATGACTGCTCATTGTCCCCATACCAATTCAAGTTAGTTAATAGCGTTATCTTATTCTTTATAATATAACATTGTCAATGACAAATTATCGTTATAGTGTATAAAACTATGAAAATATCTATTTAGCAAAAAAGCCCGCCAAAAGACGGGCTTCCAAATCCGCTGAAAACCGGATTATCTTGAGTAGTATTCGATAACCAGATTCGGTTCCATCATAGCAGCGTACGGAACATCATCAAACTTAGGCACAAATGTGTATTTTGCAGTAAGCTTTTTAGAATCTACTTCCAAATAACCAGGGAAATCACGGGTCTGAGATTCGATAGCGGCAGCTACCAAAGCCAAACCTTTAGATTTTTCACGAACTTCAATAACATCGCCTGCTTTTACCTGATAAGAAGGGATGTTTACTTTCTTGCCGTTTACAGTAACATGGCCGTGGTTTACAAACTGACGGGCAGCAAATACGGTTGGAACAAATTTAGCTTTATAAACCAAGTTGTCCAAACGAGATTCCAACAAACCGATTAAGTTTTCGGCAGCATCGCCTGAACGGCGGATAGCTTCGGCATAGTATTTGCCAAACTGTTTTTCAGAAATATTACCGTAGTAAACTTTCAATTTTTGCTTAGCATTTAATTGTTCGCCGTAGTCGGTAACTTTTTTCTTTCTCTGACCATGTTGACCAGGGCCGTAAGAACGTTTGTTGAACGGGCTGTTTGCATCACCCCAAAGGTTTTCGCCATAGCGGCGGCTGTTTTTCTTTTTAGCAGCAACAATACTTTTCATAAATTTAAATCCTTTATTTTTGTTTACATTATTGTCCCGATAGTTTCACGCCAAAATACGGAAACGAGGTTGCGCCTTTGCACAATCTGCATTCTCGGAAGTGGTGTTAAATTAGCGCAAAAAATCTGTTTTTTCAAGCAAAAAATATAAATAGCTCTGGATTTTTTGCAAAATTATTCTAAAATCGGCGCTAAGGAGAAAAAAATGTCATACGAATTGATGTTTCAAAAGGCTGTGGAACTGCAGCAAAACGGAGCTTTAAACGAGGCTGAGCAGCTCTACCGCCAAATTTTGGAAACCGCGCCGCAAAACGCCGATGTTTTGAATCTGCTGGGATTGATAGCCCAAGCCAAAGGCCTGCACAGCGAAGCCGTCAATTATTTTTACCGCGCCGCTGATTCTGCACCGCAGCATTTTCCGATTTTTTTTAACTTAGGCATCTCGCTTGTCGCCACAGGTCATTTGCTGGAAGCCGCCGAAGCATATAAAAAAGCCCTAAAGCTAAAACCGGATTTAAAAGAAGCTTTTTTCGGCCTGGGCAATGTTTATTGGCAGATTAACCGAAAAGATGCGGCCGCCGAAGCTTTTCAGAACGCTCTAAAGC
>CAVGVF010000006.1:0-32989 GCA_963632615.1 uncultured Eubacteriales bacterium | reverse complement strand
CTCTAAAGCTGGACGCCGGCTATTTTGACGCCGCCGCCAATTTGGCCGAGCTGCAAAACGATGAGGAAGTCCTAAAAAAAATAGCCGCTGAAAATCATTCGGACGCCCGCCCCTTTTATTATTTGGGACGCCGCAGATTTGCCAAAGCCGACTATCAAAACGCAGCGCTATATCTGCAAAAAGCCGATGAATTGCTGGAATCTGATGAAATAAAAACGCTGCTGGGCGAAACTTTTTTGGCCTTAAAACAAAATCAAGAGGCGCTGCCTTTGTTTTATCAGGCTTATAACCTCAACCCGCATAATGCCGCGGCTGCTTTACATATTGCGGACTTGGAAACAGAAAACGGCAACTTTGCCGAAGCTGAAAAATTTTATCGCAAAGCCATAGAAAATGACATAAACAACGTGCAGGCGCATGCTAATTTGGCCAATTTGCTATGCAAGCGCAAACGCACGCTTGAAGCATTGGAAGAATACCGCGCGGCAGTGCGTCTGGCTCCGGAAATGCCGGAACTCAGCTATAATTTAGCAATTATATTGAAAACGCTGGAGGAATACGAGCAGGCTTTAGCCTTGATGTTTAATGCTTTTTATTTGGCGCCGCAGCATACGGACTGGAGTTTGAATATTGCCGAAACCATAATTCTATTTTATGGCAACGCGCCGGAAAAAGCTCTGAAAATTGCCGAAAATTGGTATAACAAAATGCCGGAAAACGTGGTGTCAAAACATTTATGGGCGGCGCTGAACGGTAAAAACACCGATGATGAGACCGAATATAACCGCCTGCTGTTTGACGGTTTTGCCGAAAATTATGAGAATGTTCTGCACAATATAAATTACGCCGTTGTTGATAAAATAGCTGAAATTGCACCGGATTTGAACGGCAAAATTTTGGATTTGGGCTGCGGAACAGGCCTGGCCGGCTTAAAGCTGAAAACTCCAAGCAATACTTTTTACGGCGTTGATTTATCCCAAGCCATGCTGCAAAAAGCCAAAGAAAAAAATATATATCAAAGCTTGGAGCAAGCCGATGCAGCTGCTTATCTGCAACAGCACAAAAATGAGTTTTCGGCCATTATCGCCGCCGATGTTTTTTGCTATTTCGGAGATTTGGAAAAACTCCTGAAAGCAGCTGCTCCGACAAAAATTATTTTTTCAATCGAAGCTGATTTGCAAACCGAAACCTATAAAATTCAGCCGAACGGACGCTATAAACATAATCCGCTGTATGCCGAAAATATGCTGAAAGCAGCCGGATACACCAACATAAAAAGCTATCCGCTGGTCTTGCGCAAAGAAAACAATAAAAATGTCGATGGTTTTATTTTTACCGCAGCCGTTTAGTTCAGCACAATCTGCCGAATGCTTTTAGCCAAGCCGGTTTTGTCATCGGTTTCAACTAAAATTCCGTATAACGTACCCTCGCCTGCAGCCGGAGCGAGCTTGTCACCGGCAGCATAGCAGCGGCGCAGACGGCTAATCGGAGCAGCCGCATCAAACCCCAAAACCGAATTATAGCAGCCGCACATGCCAACATCGGTAATATACGCCGTCCCCTGCGGCAGCACGCGGCCATCGGCTGTCGGCACATGAGTGTGCGTGCCGGCAACAGCGCTGACCCGCCCGTCCAGATAATAGCCGAGCGCCTGTTTTTCGGAAGTTGCTTCGGCGTGTATATCCACAAAAATTGCCTGAATATTTTTGCCGAGCGTATAATTTTTCAAAATATTATCAACGGTCTGCACCGGACAATCTACCGCTTCCATATACAAGCGTCCCAACAGCTGAATAACCAAAATTCTGCGGCCGTCTGCCAGTTCATACACCAAAAATCCGCGTCCCGGATTGCCGGCAGGAATATTGGCCGGACGGATAATCATTTTGCAATCGTCCAGAAACGGTACAATATCGCGTTGATTCAAAAAGTGGTTTCCGGTTACCAGAACATCGGCGCCTTTTTCCAAAAATTCACGGCCGATTCCCGCCGTCACGCCAAAGCCGTGGGCAGAATTTTCGACATTGGCAATAATCACGTCAGCCTTGTACTCCGTACGGATTTTAGCCAAATTTTTGAAAACCACTTCGCGCCCCGGACGAGCCACAATATCTCCGCAATAAAATATCCGCATATTATCTCCTTTTTGCAATGGTTATAGCAAAAACAGCAATTTATGCAAGATTTATTTTATATTCGGCAAAACCGGCTTTTTTAGAGGAAACGCCGCCAGAATAATACCGATAACCACAAGCATAGCTCCGTAAATCTGCGAAGTATAAATTTCTTCATCCAAGGCAACATAAGCCGATATACAGCCGAATACCGGCAACAGATAATAAATCAAGCCGGTCTGCACCAGTCCGATTATTTTTATGGCTTCATTCCACCACAAATACGCCAATCCGGAGTTTAAAAAGCCGATAACCAATAAAATTACGATTTCTTTTTCACTGAGTTTCGGCAAGGGTTCGGAAATTTGCTGCAGCACAAAATCCGGAGTGCAAAATAAAACCGCGACTATGGTGGACGCGCTTAAAACCGTTAGAGCCGGCAATTTGGGCGGCAAACGGCGCTGACAAAGCGAATACGTTGCAAACATAACTGCGGTACCCAGCATCCATAAATCTCCGCTGACAAAATCAAAGCTGCGCAGATTATCAAAATTGCCGTGCAATATTACTGAAATTACGCCGATAAACGCCAAAACAATACCGCTAAGAATACGGAACGAGGGAATTTTATGCTGAAACAGGCTGTTCAGTATTATAATCAGCAGCGGCCCCAGCGTGGCAATCAGCGACATATCTATGACATTTGCCGTATGTCCGGCATAATATACGCAGATATTGACCAAAGCCATCCCGCTCAGCCCCATAATCACGATATATTCCAAATTCTGCCAAAGCAATTTTCGATAGACCCACAGGCTTTTCAAAGTAAACGGCAAAAAGAAAATCATTGCCAAAAACCAGCGGATAAACGAAATCTGCATCGGCGTCAAATTCAGCAGCAGCTTGGCATAGATATAGTTCAGGCTCCATAAAAACACTGCAGCCACAGCCAGCGCATACCCCATAACACGTGTTGACATATTTTTCTCCTTTCCGCTTGGATATAATCATTAAATGCATATTTTCAAAAAATATGAATAATTTAGTAAGGATTTGCTGTTATTATCGGGCTAAAAGGAGCTGATATAATGAAAAAATATATTTTACTGTTGATTGCGGTATCGGGAATAATGCTTGCCGGTTCGGCTTTGGCTAAAAAACGGGCTGAATTTTCGGATAATCGGATAAATTGGAGCAAAGAGCTGGATTTGGACAAAGCTCAGCAGGCAAAAGTTAAAGAAATTTACGCCCAAAGCCATGAAAAAATTAAGTCCTTGATGCAGCAAATAGATACTCTGCACCGTGAAATCGCCAATATCCGCCAAAATGACGATGAGCAGATACGCACACTATTAAACGAAAAGCAGCAAATCAAATTTGATAAGGTTCAGGCGCGTTTGAACAAAGGAAATCCGGAATTTGAAAAAGATAAAAACGGCAAAAAACCTTCTCGCAAAAGAATGCGCAACTATGGAGGTATTTAGTACTTGCCAATTAAATAAAATCATATTACTATGCCATAAAAAATAACAAAGGAAAGCGTTATGAATATAAAATTTTTGACAATAATTTTAAGTTTAGCCCTGCTGGCGCAAAACGCCAAAGCTGACGAACAAGAAGAAATGGCAGCTTTCGGTTTGGATGAACCGGTAGTTGAAACCGTGGAAGACATTGAAATTGAAACAGTCGATGAAACTCCGGCTGCGGAAAATCTGACCGATGAAGCCGAAAATACTTCGGAAGAAATTCCGAATATGGAAGAAGAGACTCCGGCCGCTGCGGAAAACGAAGACGCTGATAAAGCCGAAATTGAGCAAAACATCAATGATATGCAAAAGCAATTAGAGCAAAATCAGGAAGAGTTGAGCTATTACATAAAGAATCTTAATCTGCAGGCTTCTCAGCTTGACGCGGCTAAAGAAATCAGCGAAGAAGGCAGACTGCGTCAAATGCAGCTGATGCAAAATATTGAACAGCTGCAGCAGCAGGTAAATAATTTGGAACAAAAGAATCTGGATAAATTCAAAGGTATTTTGTCTCCGGAACAGCAAGAACTGTTCAACAAATTGCAAGAAGTATATGCTAAAAATCTGCAAACCAAAGAAGAATTGCAGAAATTGATATATGAGCAAGAAAAAGCAGCTGCAGAATAACAGCAAAAACAATACAATAAGTATTTAAAAGTGCGTAGTTTTTTGAAAATTTCGCACTTTTTTTGTAAAAAACTGAAAATTTTTGTTGCAATAAAAAATAATTGTATTAAAAGAGAGTCGTACTTAACGGAGTGTAGTTCAGCCTGGTAGAACGCTACGTTCGGGACGTAGAGGTCGCTGATTCGAATTCAGTCACTCCGACCAAAAGAAAGCCTGCTTTTATAGCGGGCTTTTTTTTGGCTTTGGAGTGAGAATGAGAAGCAGCGAAAAAGCTGATCGACAAGGACGAGAGGCGGACGGAAGTACGCCGGTGAGGCCTATGGCCGAACGAGGACGCAGCGGCGCCAGCCAATTCAGTCACACATTATCTATAAATATTGATGCTTTTCCAAAGATTTTAAAACCTGCTGCAACAAACGCATTGACATCGGTATTTGAATATCCTATTTTTGAAACAGATATTTATTTTTATGTTGAACTAAATTTTTATGCTTATGAAAGATATTGTTTATGCTTTTAAGGTTATCGGCGAAGCAAAACAAGGAGATGTTAAAAGTCTGATTAAAAACATCGGTTTTAGAATGTATCAGCATCTGACGGCTATGGGATTTATTAAAGAATACCAAAATGCCGGCGCTCCGGAAAAGCTTTGGAAAATCACTGCTGTCGGCAAAGCTCAAGAAGAATTCTACCGCAAGCCGACAGATTTGGAAAAAGAAGACGGCCGCATCTTAGCCGGCTTAGGAGTTTAATAAAAAAGTCTGATGTTTTTTACATCAGACTTTTTTATTAAAGGCAAGACTCTTTTAGCCTACGTATTTTTTCTGTGAAAGAATCTAAATTAAAATCATAAGCATACACTTTGCAGAACTCTTGCATTTTATTGAGTATTATCTTCCGATTTTCCGGATTATTACCGTAACAATACATCTCGGCGCAATACTCTATTGGAAGATTCCAACTGCTCGTATTGAAATACTGTTGATCAGGACTGACTTTGTTTTCATTGTTAAGCCAATTTTCCCATTCAAACATATTAGCCGGATTACATACATTTGGATAAGCGAGCACCCATTTTACCAGTTCAGAAAGAATAATTTCATCTTCAAGCTCAGGAAATTCTCTCATTACAACTGCATTATATTCTCCAAGCAGGCTATGCGAAAGCAAAAAACGCAGTGCCTTGACATCCTTCTGACGAATAAATCTTTGAATAATCTCAGCAGGCGGTAAATTTACATAATCAAATAAAATAAGTAAAAACAAACTTGTTTTGGAATTATGTAAATCAAGAATCTGTTGCTGCAATTCTATATCTTGAAGTAATGCAAGATAATGTTTTCTCTTATCATCTAAAAGCTTCAATCCGGCAAGACAAACAATACACTTATTTACAGCCCATAATTCTGTTTTATCCACATTTTCACACTTTTTTGCAGCCTCCAGCAAACACAATAAAAGTCGTTTTGACGGATGATAAAAAATATAATCAGCTAAATCAGACTGTCTTTTATTACCACCAAAACTACCTGTAGTTTCTGTCATATCAACAAATTTTTTTTCTGTATCTGCACTAAAAGGCGGCAAAACTGAACGAGATATCTCAGAGTACCTTTCAATCATCAGCTCTTCAAGCTGAGGTTCGTACTGTATATTGCGATGCAAAACAAAAACAAGTTTCAAGAGCTTTTTATGCTTATTATCTTCAAGCAACTTAAACAACGCCATATCTGACATCTGTTTGAGCTGTTCCGGTAAAGCTTCTCGAGCTAAATATAATTGAGGCCCCCAAGAGCCTTTAGTATAAATTTCTATAAGCTTTTTAATTTGCAAATCATCCAATTTACCTAACTTGGCATCAGCCCTTACCTTAGAATAATCAAATGTTTCCATAATAAATAAAATTTAGTTAATAATAATGTTTACTTTTCTTTTATAGACAAATTAACCGATATTATCAAGCAAAAAAATAAAAGCCGATACAATGAAATACCCGGCTTTTATTTTTGGAGTTAGAAATTTTTTATAACTATTTTAATGCGCCAGCAGGCGGGATTTTTCGCGGTTCCAATCACGCTCCTTGGCGGTTTCGCGCTTGTCATAAAGCTTTTTACCGCGACCTAAGCCGATTTCCAGCTTAGCACGGCCGTGATTATCAAAATAAAGCTTCATGGCAATCAAAGTTGCTCCTTTACGAGCCAAGGCGTTTTGAATTTTGATAATTTCTTTATGATGCAGCAAAAGTTTGCGATTGCGGCGCTCAACGTGGCTTTCATAGCCTTTGTTAGCATATTCGGCAATAAATATGTTAGACATATAAACTTCGCCCTGCTCCACAGTTCCGTAAGCATCATTGATATTGGCATGCCCCAAGCGCAGCGACTTGACTTCGGTTCCGGTCAACACCAGACCGGCCTGAAAAACCTCATCAATCACATAATCAAAATGCGCACGGCGGTTTTGCGCCACCTGCCCTGTCGAAATAAAATCTGATTTTTTCTTTTTTTCCGCCATTATTTCACAGCTTTTAACGACGGTTCTGCCGGCTTGTTTTCGGCTAATTTAGGTTCTGCCTTAGGCTGTTCCGCCGGTTTAGGCTGAACATTAGCCGCTGCAGGTTTTGCCTGTGTTTCCGGACGGCGGCTGCGCGGAACGCAGTTGCCTTCAATATATGCACCCGGCTCCAAAGCGATTTTATTATAATACGCATTGCCGATTAAGCGCGCGTTATTGGCCACAAATAGCTCATCGGTGTCAATCACACCGTTAATAGTGCCGTACACGCTCAAAGATTTAGCCTTGATATCGCCGACAATATAGCCGCGGGTGCCGATAATCACTTCATTGCACATAATATTGCCTTCAAGCTTGCCGTCAATATGAATGGTATCGCCGCCCCAGATATCGCCTTTTATTTTGGTGTCACAGCTGATAATGCTTGGCACCGGCGTATTAGAGCCGCGGCTCATGCGTGCAATTTTCAAATAGATTAAACGTTTTAAACTTCTCATTTTTATCTCCTTAATTCAGGCTGTTAAGAGTGATAAACGCGGCCGGATTAACATTAACGCCGCGAAACAAAACTTCATAGTGCAAATGGTTGCCGGTAGCGCGGCCGGTGCGTCCAACCTCGCCCAGTGCTTGATTATATGCCACTTTATCGCCTTTTTTAACATAAATTTTGCGCATGTGTGCATATTTGGTTACAAAACCGTTGCCATGGTCAACCACCACCAAATTGCCGTAACCGTTTTTTTGATAACCGGCCGAAACAACGCGTCCGGCAGCTTGAACCGAAATGCGGCTGCCGGCGGCGGCACGCATATCCAAGCCTTTATGATTAGCCAAATAGGCCTTAAACGGATCTTGGCGAGTACCGTATGACGAACTCAGCTGATAACGGTAAACAGGCTTGCCCAGCGGCACTCCCTGCATGGCTTGCTTATAATTTTCTAAAGTATCAATTTGCTTGAATGTCATCGACATTTTATCCAAAAGCTCACGGTTTTCTATTTTCATGCCATGAGCCGGTTCATAGGCTCCGCCCTTGCCTTCTTTGATATTAGCCAGCGGATTAAAGTATTTATTTTTTGTTTTCAAAGACTTATTGATTTGCGTCAAAGAACTTTTAATCTGGTCGATTTCTCGGCCGGACAATTTATGAATTTTATCCAAAATAGCAATTTCTGCGGTTTCCAAACCTTTAACGGTTTCTTGCAGATTGGTAATTTTACCGCCCAGCTCTTCAATTTTTTGTTTCAGCTGAGCATTTTCGGTCTGCACCAAATCTTTTTGCAGCAAAGCTTCTTTTTTGGTGACCTTTTCTTCCACTTT
Organism: uncultured Eubacteriales bacterium; assembly: GCA_963632615.1. GTDB lineage: Bacteria > Pseudomonadota > Alphaproteobacteria > RF32 > CAG-239 > RUG410. The sequence continues at coordinate 24,888 of CAVGVF010000006.1, read as the reverse complement.
ATCGGCGTCAATCCAGCTTTCGGAATCGGCTATCTGCTTGATTTTATCTTCAACAACCAAGGCTTTTTCTTTATAATTTTTGATTTCTTCCAGCCCGTCGCCGGCCTCATCTATAGATGACACCACATTTTTCAGATTATTTTGCAAAGCCGTGACATCCGACATCAAATCAATATAAGCATCACGGGTTTTGCCCAGCTCTTTGTCTTTATGATGAATGATTTTAGCCGAAGCCTGATAAAAGTAATAGTTATAGCCCGACCAGGCAAACACCGCCGCAAAAAGCATCAGCATAAACACCTGCAGGCGATGAGAGATATTAAAAACCTTGGCGCGTCCGTTGCTGCGGAAAATAATTTCTTTATCAGCTAAAAAAGGCTTCTTTTCCGTATAAAGAACCTTTTGCTTTTTAAACTTGAACTTATTTTTCTTCAAAAGTTTTTTCAAAAATTATTCCTCAAATAACACATACTTATAGTTTAACCGATTTATATATAACAGAAAATTCAAAAAAATAAAGTATTTTTTGCATCCTGTGCTTCAAGGTGTTGATAACCGGTCTAAACAAAGGCTTTTCCATACGGATTTTTGCACATTTTTAGAAATTACCCCTCATAAAAATATAGATTTTTTGCAAAATTATTTTTATATTGCGGTATAAATATATATGAAAGGCTTGATAATGAAAAAATATTTGATTTACATAATTGCACTGCTGGCTATTGCCGGCATCAGCTATAAACTTTTGAACCGCACTGCCGGCGGCACCGTTTATAAAACTCAAAAAATAGAAAACGGCGATATTATGGAAAGCATTACCGCTTCCGGAACCATCAACCCGCTTTCGACCGTTTCGGTCGGCTCGCAGGCATCGGGGCGTATTGCAGAAATTTATGTTGACTATAACTCGGTAGTAAAAAAAGGACTGCTGCTGGCTCTTATCGACCAGGAAAATGCAAAGGCTACCGTGCAGCAGCGCGAAGCTGCGCTGGAAATTGCCAAAGCGCAGGTGGCCGTGGAAGAAAACAACATCAAATATTATAAAAAAGCGCTGAACCGAATTTCCAAATTAAACGCTTCTAAATATTCAACCGAAAAAGATTTGGAAGCGGCTGAGCGCGACTATGACAACTCGGTTGCGCAGCTGGCCTTGGAACAAGCTCAGGTAAAGCAGGCTCAAGCCTCTCTGGACTCAGCCAAAACAGAACTTTCATATACTGAAATCAAAGCGCCGGTTGACGGCATTGTCATTTCCAAGGCGGTAGAAGTCGGGCAAACCGTGGCGGCAAGTTTTGAAACTCCGGAAATTTTTTCGGTTGCCGAAGATTTAACCAAAATGCAAATTGAAGCTTCGGTAGTAGAAGCCGATATCGCCAAAGTTAAAGAAGGCCAAAAAGTACGTTTTACCGTGGACAGCTATGCCGATGATTATTTTTACGGCACCGTTACGCAAGTCCGCAATGAAGCTACAACAACTTCCAACGTTGTAACCTATACCGTTGTAATCGGCATTGACAATACTGAAATGAAACTGAAACCGGGAATGACCGCCAATGTTGAAATTATCACGGCAGAAGAAAAAGACGTGATGCTGGTGCCGAATCAAGCCCTACGCTTTTATATTGATGACAGCGACAACGCTAAGCGCTATAAAGACCGCGGCGTCTGGATTTTGAAAAACGGCAAGCCGGAACGCGTAACCGTCAAAATCGGAGTCAGCGATGATGATAATACCGAGATTTTAGAAAGTTCTTTAAAAGTAGGCGATGAAGTAATTGTTTCTAAAGCACTTTCAAGTGAAGACACTCAAAAAATGAGATTAAGGATGCCGCGTTAATGAAACCGCTGATTCAATTAAAAAATATCCATAAGAGCTATCCGCTGGACGGCTTCGATTTGGAAATACTCAAAGGTATCAATCTGGAAATTGCGGCCGGAGAGTTTGTAGCGATTATGGGGCCTTCCGGCTCCGGTAAATCAACCCTGATGAATATTCTGGGCTGTTTGGATACACCTACTTCCGGCGAATATATCTTAGACGGAGAAAATATAGAGCATCTGAGCGGCGACCAGCTGGCAGAAATCCGCAACCGCAAAATCGGCTTTGTGTTTCAGGGCTTTAACCTGCTCTCACGCACTTCAGCCATAGAAAACGTGGAGCTGCCGATGGTTTACGCCGGCGTGCCGGATAAAGAACGCGAAGAGCGTGCTTCCAAGGCTTTGGACAGCGTCGGCCTGCATGAGCGTATGCACCACCAGCCGAACCAGCTTTCCGGCGGTCAGCAGCAGCGCGTTGCCATCGCCCGCGCCATTGTTAATGAAGCGCCGATAATTTTTGCCGATGAGCCGACCGGAAACCTTGATACCAAAATGAGTGTGGAAATTATGGATTTGTTCACAAAACTGAACGAAGATCTGCACCGCACCATTATTCTGGTAACCCATGAAGAAGATATCGCTTTGTTTGCTAAGCGCATTATCAAAATCGTGGACGGAGAAATCCACTCGGATATTATCAATACGAAAAGAGTTCAAAAATGATTGAGTTAAAAACCATTTATAAAATCGCCATCCGCGCCATTAAAGCCAATAAAATGCGCTCGGTTTTAACCAGTTTGGGTATCATTATCGGCGTGGCTGCCGTCATCGTTATGCTGGCTATCGGCAACGGCGCGCAGCTTTCTATTCAAAAAGAAATGCGCAGCATGGGCACTAACCTTATTATGATTCGTTCCGGTTCTTCCACCTCCGGCGGCGCCCGCATGGGGCATGGCTCGCAGCCAACCTTGAAAAACGGCGATGCCGATGCCATTCAAAATAAAATCGCCGCTATTCATCTGGCAGTACCGGTAGTCAACGACAGCGGTCAAATCGTCTATGGCAACACCAACTGGGCTACCAATATTGTCGGCACCGACAACCGCTATTTTGAAATCAAAGAATGGGATTTGGCGTTCGGACGCGAGTTTTCAGAAACTGATATCAAAAACGCCAACAAAGTGGCTATTTTAGGGCAGACGGTAGTTAAAGAGCTGTTCGGCGATATTGACCCGCTGGGCAAAACCATCCGCATTAAAGGCCTGCCGTTTACGGTTATCGGCGCGCTTACCACCCGCGGGCAAAGCGGTCCGGGACAAGATCAGGATGATATGGTCTATCTGCCGCTCAGCACTGTGCAGAAAAAAGTTTCCGGCACCCAATTTCCGGATATGGTAAATATGCTGATGCTGCAGGCTTACGATGCCGAAAGCACCTATACTTCACAGGATGAAATCACAGCGCTTTTGCGCCAGCGTCATAATTTGGGACTGACTAAAGACGATGACTTTACCATTATGAACTTGACGCAGTTTATGGAAATGATGCAGAGTTCAACCAAAATTATGACGATTTTGCTGGGCTCGATTGCTTCTATTTCTTTGCTGGTCGGCGGTATCGGCATTATGAACATCATGCTGGTTTCGGTTACCGAGCGCACACGGGAAATCGGCATTCGTATGGCAATCGGCGCCAAACGCTGGGATATTCGTCTGCAATTTTTGATGGAAGCTTTGATTTTATCGTTAATCGGCGGCTTAATCGGCGTTATATTCGGTATCGCCGGTGTCTACATTCTGCCGAAGCTTACCTCTATTTCAGCGGAATTAGCAGCGTTTTATGTGGTGCTGCCGTTCAGCTTTTCGGGTATTGTCGGCTTGCTTTTCGGCTTTTTCCCTGCCTATAAAGCTTCGCTTTTGAACCCGATAAACGCTCTGCGCTATGAATAAAACAGCGCACAAAAAAACTTCCGATATTTTTTTATCGGAAGTTTTTTTTTATTTTATTACAAACCATTAAGTATTTTTTTCATTTCCAATAACTTTGAACCGTCATAGGCTTTGAAATAATCCTCATAATTTTCATCCAAATCGCGGCATAATCTGCTTAAAGACAAATAATCATAAAATTTATCGTCCCACTCCGCCTGCTCTTCTCCTATTTTTTCTTGAATAACCTCCAAAATAATCTGCCGGCGGGTTTCATTCAAATCTTCAGTAATAATTTGCGGCAGATTTTTCTGCAATTTTTTATCATTATCTATAAGTTCAAAAAATTCTTGCAAATTATAGCCGTATTTCTGCAGAGTCAAATCAACTTTTTCTATTTCATCTCTATATCGTTCTTGAAATTTCTGCGGAAAATTCTGCAATTCATAGCCGTTTGCCTTACAGGCATAACCATAGCCTTTAACCATACTATACACTATCATGCCAGCGTAACCTGCCTGATATTTCTTTTGCAGATTATTCTGCATTTTATAAAATGAAACAACTCCGACCAAAACAACCAACACAAAACTGAGATAAACCCTAGGATTTTTGAAAAAATTTATCAAATAGCTGTTTGTCTTTTTAACTGCCGTTTTTTCCTGTTTTGCCATCACAAAAATCTCCTTAATAATGTTTTATACCATTATTAACCGACAATTTTTGTTTTCGCAAGCTTTAGTTTTTTGGTCTGTTACTATCTTTTGAGCCTATAATTTTCAGCGTACGCAATCATCGCCGTTAAAATTATAATCAGTCACAATTCCGGCTTCAATCACAAAAGAGGTTTTGCAATAATATACGCCCTGAGGAGTCGGCAAGCCATACGACGGCACGCGCATTGCCGAATATGTCATATTATCGGCATAGGGCTCCGTATCGCCGTCAATCGGCTCATTATATGATTTTATATATGTAACAATAACGGTATCCGGCCCCACGGAATATCTGACATTAGGATAGCCCCATTCAGCATACAAAGCATTTTCACGCTGCCCCACCCAGGCTGACAGTTCGTCTTCATAGCGTGCGGAATTCGGTCTGGAAACACATGATGCGGCCATAAACACAGCCATAAAAAGAACAATGATTTTTTTCATAAATTCCTCCTTATTTCTATTTCCGAACTGTTTTCAGCCATTTTTTCAAAACGAGCCAAATTTTCGGGGCTGATACAAACTGTGTATATATTGCTTTGTTCATTATTTTCAAGCTTTTGCACATCGCTGTTTTGGTGCAGCCAGGCTTGCAGCTGTCCATCCGCCGCCGGCAAGGTTATCCGGCACTTTTTCTGCCCCAGCGCCAGTTTTTGACGGATAAGCTCCAGCAGACGGCTGCAGCCCTCGCCGCTGATGGCCGAAGTCAAAACCATATTGCCGCTGTTTTGGGTTTTAGCCTGCCAGCGCGGCAAATCTTCCGGCGGCAGCAAATCGGCCTTGTTAAACACCTCTATATAATTATCGGCGTTTTTAATTTCTTTTAAGCCGAGATGTGCCAAAACATCCAGCACATCGGCGCATTGCGCTTGGCTGTCCGGATTAGAAACATCGCGGATATGCAGAATTATATCGGCGTTCAGCACCTCTTCCAGCGTAGCGCGGAAAGCCATCACCAGCTCATGCGGCAAATCCGAAATAAAACCGACCGTATCCGATAAAATAACCTCGCGTCCGCCGTTCAGGCTGATTTTGCGCATAGTCGGATCCAGCGTGGCAAACAGCATATCCGCCGCCATAACCGAACTGCCGGCCAAATAGTTAAACAAGGTGGATTTTCCGGCGTTGGTATACCCTACCAGAGCGGCGACCGGATACGGAACTTTACGGCGGGCGCTGCGCTGAATACCACGGGTTTGCCGCACTTTTTCCAGCTCTTTTTTAATGCGGACGATTTTGTCGTCAATAATACGCCTGTCCAGCTCAATCTGCGTTTCGCCCGGTCCGCCCAAAAAGCCGGCGCCGCCGCGCTGACGCTCCAAGTGAGTCCAGCTGCGCACCAAGCGCGAGCGCTGATAAGTCAAATGCGCCAGCTCTACCTGCAAGGCGCCCTCTCTGGTCTGCGCGCGTTCGCCGAAAATCTCTAAAATCAAAGCCGTACGGTCTATAACTTTAAGTTTCAGTTCACGTTCCAAGTTACGCTGCTGAATTGGACTTAGACGAGTGTCTGCAATCAGTAAATCTATATCTTTTTCAGCAATAATCGGTTTTAAGCGTTCTAAAAAACCTTTGCTGAAATAGGCTGACGGCTTAACTTCTTTGACTTTCAGGCTTTCTTTATAAACCACATTCAGCCGGATAGCCAAAGCCAGCCCCTCAGCCTCAGCCAAGCGGCTTTCCGGCGACAAGCTTGCCGGAACACCAAAAACTTCGGGACAAATTACGGCAGCGTTATACCGCCTATTTTGCTGAACTTCTATCAAAGGCTATTCTTCGGCAATATCCACTGCCACACTCGGCATAATGGTGGAAACAGCGTGTTTATAAACCAGCTGGGTATGACCGTCGCGGCGCAGCAGCAGGCTTTCTTCATCCTGCTGAGTGATAATGCCCTGCAGCTTTACACCGTTAATCAAAAAAACCGTTACGGCAACTTTGCCTTCTTTTATATCATTCAAAAAATCACTTTGCACTTTATTCATTTTTATTTTCCTTTTAAAGAGATTTCCTTTTATCAGCTCGGATTTTATGCTAAAAAAATTTATTCGTCTACAAGAATATAATTTTTACACATAAAAGATTAAAGTTGATAACCGGTTTTTGTTCGTTGCAATCTATGCTTAAACTTTTATAATCATTTTAATATGATTTTTTTGAGGATTTGCCGATGTTGTATGGAATAATAGCTTTAGCTGTGCTGCTTTGCCTGTGCGGCGGCACTTTGATTTGGACAATAAATAAAAATACCCGAGCCGCCGTGCTGAATGAGGAACTGGAACGACAGCTGGAAAATATCAACGATGCGAAAAAGCAGCTGGATAATGAAAATTACCGCCTGAGTGCCGAAAACACCAGGCTGCAAACCATGCTGCAGGCTCAACAGCAGCATATTCAGGAACGGCTGCAGGATATTCAAAATAATAAAAAAGATTTGGAGCTGAAATTCCGCGATATTTCAAACGAGATTTTAAATACTCAGTCCCGCCGGCTCAATGAATCGCAGAGCCAAGTGCTGAGCACGGTTCTATCCCCTTTCCGCGACCAACTGAAAGCTTTTAGGGATGAAGTAAGCAAGGCCAATACCGAAAGCATCAAGAACAAAACAAGCTTTGATGAGCAATTCAAAAAACTGATAGATATGAACAACAGCCTCAGTCAAGACGCGCAAAACCTGACCAATGCCCTGCGCGGCAGCAAAAAAATGCAGGGCGACTGGGGTGAAATCGAGCTTAACCGCATTTTGGAAGTTGCCGGCCTGCAAAAAAATATTGATTACTTTACGCAAGAAAACTTCAAAAATGAAAACAATCAAAACCTGCGTCCGGACGTGGTTGTCCGCCTGCCGAATAACCGCAGCGTGATTGTAGACTCAAAAGTTTCGATGAACGACTACATTTCTTATGTCAATGCAGAAGACGAAACGGCCAAAGCCGCAGCTTTGCAGCGCCATATTCAATGCATCCGCAACCATATAGACGAGCTTTCCTGCAAAGAATATCAAAAACTGCTCAAAGAAGAATCCCTTGACTATGTGGTGATTTTTATTCCGATTGAAAGCGCATTTGTTGAAGCCATCAAAAAAGACGACAGCTTATATGATTATGCCTATAAAAAGAATGTGGCTTTGACTACGCCGTCTTCTTTGCTGCCGATTTTACGCACGGTGGAAAATTTGTGGCAGATTGAAACCCGCAACAAATATGTGCAGAAAATTGCCGAAGTCGGCGGCTCGCTGTATGACAAACTGGCAAATTTTGTGGACGATATGCAAAAAATTGATAAGGCGCTGGGCACAGCTCGCACCAACTATGAAGCAGCAATTTCCAAGCTGGCGACAGGCAAAGGCAACGCCCTCTCTTTAGCCGGAAGGCTCAAAGAATACGGAGCTAAAGCCAATAAACAAATCGGTATGGAATATGAGGAAAGTGAAATACTGAAAATCGGCGATAATTCCAATGACATAAACAATTCTGAAGAAAAGGCATCGTAAAATGAAAAAAATTATGTTTACCGGCGGCGGTTCGGGCGGTCATGTGACGCTTAACTTAAACCTTATTCCGATTTTTCAGCAAAACGGCTGGGAAATTGTTTATGTCGGCTCCGAAAACGGTATTGAAAAAGAGCTTATCGCCAAAATTGCCGGCGTAAAATATTACGCCATAAAAACCGGCAAGCTGCGCCGTTATTTTTCTTGGCAAAACCTGAAAGATATGTTCAAAATTCCGGTCGGCGTTTGCCAAGCCGCGGCAATAATCTGCAAAGAAAAACCGGATATTATCTTTTCTAAAGGCGGCTTTGTGTCTTTTCCGGTGGTGGTCGGCGGATTTTTGAATCACCGCAAAATTTTTATGCATGAGTCCGATTTGACCCCGGGACTGGCTAACAAAATGTCCCTGCCCTTTGTCAGCAAATTTTTCACTACTTTTATAGACACGGTTAAATATGTGCGCGCGCCGCAAAAAGTCTGCTACATCGGGCCGGTATTGTCCGACCGCCTGAAAAACGGCGATAAAAGCAAAGCCCTGCAGATGTGCAATTTTACTGCCGATAAGCCGATTGTGATGTTTGTGGGCGGCAGCTTGGGCGCGCAAAGCCTTAACAAAGCCGTACAGCAAAATATTGACGCCTTATTGCAGAAATATCAAGTAATCCACATTTGCGGCAAGGGGCAGAAAACCGATTTAGAGCGCCGAGGCTATGCGCAGTTTGAGTTTGTGGATAAAGAATTTAAAGACCTGCTTGCCGCCACTGATATTGTGGTAACCCGCTCCGGTTCCAACGCTATTTTTGAATTTTGGAGCCTGAACATTCCGATGCTTTTGGTGCCGCTGCCGAGCAACGCCAGCCGCGGCGAGCAAACCTCCAACGCCAAAAACTTTCAAAGCAAAGGCTTTGCCGAAATTTTGCCGGATAAAGACCTGTCGCAAGATGGACTTTTAATTGCGCAGATTGATAAAATGTATCAAAATTTAGATACTTACCGCCGCAACATTAAAAACAGCGACCTTAAATTTACGAGCAACGAAGAACTTTATAAAGAAATAGTCAATGGCTAAGCAATATAAAAATATCCTGATTTTGACCGGTGCCGGCATTTCAGCGGAATCCGGACTTTCTACCTTCCGCGCCGAAAACGGCTTATGGAACAAGCATCGGGTGGAAGATGTCGCCACCATAGAGGCGTTTGAACGCAATCCGGAATATGTGCATGATTTTTATAACGAGCTGCGTCCCGAGCTTTATAAAGCTAAACCCAACGCCGCTCATTCAGCAATTACCAAGCTGCAGCAAAACTATTCGGCGCAAATAAATGTGGTGACGCAAAATGTTGACACTCTGCATGAAAAAGCCGGCAATAAAAATGTTTATCACATTCACGGGCAAATCAACCAAATTGTCTGCCTGAACTGCGGGCATATTATGGAAACCTGGGGCGATGTGCATGCCGACGAAACCTGCGGGCATTGCGGTGTGAGCGGAATGCTGAAACCGAATATTGTATTTTTCGGCGAGAATCTTTTATATATGGATAAAGTCGATGAGCTTTTGAAAAACTGCGATTTATTTATGTCTGTCGGCACTTCCGGCGTGGTTTATCCGGCAGCAGGTTTTGTGCAAATTGCCAAGATATGCGGCGCTGATACTTGCGAATTTAATCTGGAAACAACTTCCAACAACTATCTGTTTGACCGCCATATTACAGGCAAAGCCGGTACAACTTTACCAAAGTTTGTTGATGAGCTGCTGAAAAACAGCTGAATTATATAGCAAAAAAGCACTGCTACTCTACGGTAACAGTGCTTTTTTTGTTTTGCGGTAACTTATTTGTCCGGATTAGTCAAATGCTCGTCATAAACCTTGAGCAGCTCGGCCGGAATCAGCTTTGGTTCATAGGCCTTAGCCACATCCAGCACGCACCAGTCAGACTGTCCCAAACAGCCATTGCTGTAATTTTCAAAAGCTTTTTCAAGCATTCGCTGCAACGGATAATGAAACAGCGGCGTCATGCTCAAAGCATCGATACGAGGCTTAATTTTCAGCAACAAATCACGGCTCATCGGGCTGAGGAATCCGCGGCCAAATATGAAGTTAATCATACTGACAGAGATTCGGCCGGTTAAAGGCACAATATCATAGATAAACGCGCAAATTTCCTTGTAAATCTGCGCCTGCTCGGCCTTTTCCTGTTCGGTGTTGGCCGGCAGCGAGTTATAAATGGAAATAATCCACTCCTCAGCTCTGTGATAATGCTTTTCGCGGCGGCATCCGTCTTTTTGATTCAGCAGCAGGCGAATATCCGAAACGCCAAGCTTTACATGATAGCGCTGCAAAGCCTGCAAATGATTAAGCGACTGCTTGAGGAACTGTTTGTTTTCCTCAAACAACGCATCCTGCATTGCCTGTTTTGTGCACCAGCTGTCAAAGTTTGGCTGATTGCCCTCTTTCAGCATCTCGTAAGCAGCGCGCCCGATATTGTCAACTTTTTGAACAAATTCGGTCGTTTTGCTGATAAGATATTCCAAAGAACGGTTATCGCTCTGCACCACAAAAGTCTTGCGCATTTCGCTCAAAAGCTTGCTGTAAGTATTTTTGTTAAACTCCTCCATTGCGGTGAGCTTGTTTACAAAAACACTTGTTCGAGAATCATAGCCGTGACAGTCGACATGTTTCAGAAAGGTTGCTTTCATAGCAGAATACAGACGCCGCTCAATAGAATCGACTTCCATAATCTCATCTTCAAACTCTCCGAAACGTTCACCGTCCTGCATACGTTCAACAGCCCAGCGTCTGGCAACCGGCATAGACTTTGCAACCGCATCGCGCACCCATTTCTGTTCATCAAAATTGGTCATTCGGTGTGCCTGATCAAGAAGTGAATTTTTATGCAAAGCGTCATCATCCGATGCGTCATGCACAAAATTAACAACTCCGTTGATAACAAGCCCCAGAAAATCCTTTGCCGCAGCAGAGTCCTTTACGCATAAACCGTTTGATACCACATTGTTTCCAATAATTTCCATAAGTTAAAATAAATTTAATTAATAATACTGTTTGCACTAAAAAATGTAGCGCTTTTTTACGCATTTGTCAAGTTTTGTACTAATAAATTAAGTTTGAAGTAAAACAGCCCATAAAAAATTTTAGGCTATGCATATATCTCATAATCAGCCCATAGCCAGCTTTGCATCATAACCGCCCTGCACCAAATCGTCCAAGCATCCCAATTATTATTTCTAAATTTCTCTATTATTCAGCACGCTTAGAATTACTTGTTTCATTGTTTCTTTTTCTTCCGGTTTGCTTTCGGCAATAAGAAGCGTGAGTGTAAACAGCGCGGCATTATCAATTATGGGGCGGCTGTTTTTATATAAAATACCGTTTTTCTCTAAAAAATATAAAAAGCAAGCAGCGCCAATTCTTTTATTGCCATCTGTGAAGCCATGATTTTTAACCAGAAAATATAACAACATTGAAGCTTTTTCTTCTAATGTCGGATACAATTCCACTCCGCCGAATGTTTGATAAATTTGGTTAATTGAGCTGTCAAAACTGTCATCTTTAGGGTTTGCGAATACATCAGAGCCAAACTCCGGTTTCATTTTCGCAATAAGCTGCAAATACTCTTCTTTAGAAATTTTAACAGCTTCTCGCTTAGTCAATCCTTTTGCTGCCAGAGTTTTATTGTCATAATCATCCAATAACTCCAAACCTTGAGCAAAATTTTCTAACACCTTTGCCAAATTTTGCGCATCATCAAGAGTATTCGCCTGATTTTCAATACAACGGTTTAAGAGTCTAATTGCATTTTGCAGTTGGGCAATTTTAGATTTTTGTTCCTGCAGGCGTTTTTCATTAACCGCATAACCATCAACAAGATATTGTTTTAATATACCTGTCGCCCATTTACGGAATCTACTTGCTTCTATTGAGTTTGCTCTGTATCCAACAGCCAAAACCATATCTAAATTATAGAATTCAACAGGTTTATCTGAATTTGGAATGTGCATTTTTTGCACATTGCTTTTTGCCTCAATTTCTCCGGATTTAAAAATATTATTGATGTGCCTTGATACACCGGATCTGTCTATATTAAATAATTTAGCAATTTCTTGTTTATTAAGCCAAATAGTATCTGCTTGATAGTCTATCTGAACATCTATATCACCATACGGTGTATCATATATTTTTAAAGCATTAGTTTCCATTTACTTTATCTCCCTACCGATAGCTTTCAGCTTTTCGCGGATTTCCGACAGCAAAGCGTCAGAAATCTTAAGCCTCTTAATTTTATAAAATTATAAACTGTTACGATTATGATATTTGCTAAGATTTCAAAAGTCAAAATAAATATCGTTGTTTCCGCTCAAATAATAGAGAGTGCTATAAAAAAACAGCCGCAACTTTTGAGAGTTGGGGCTGCTTTTCGGGGTTTAGAATTAACTATTTATGCAAAGCGATTTTTAAGACATCCGCAACATTGTCTACCGGAATAATTTTCATACCCTTTTTAACGTTATCCGGAATTTCCGCCAAATCCTTTTCATTTTCTTTTGGAATAATCACGGTTTTAATACCGCCGCGCAGTGCCGCCAGCAGCTTTTCTTTCAAACCGCCGATTGGCAGCACGCGCCCCTGCAGAGTAATTTCTCCCGTCATTGCCACATCTTTTCTTACCGGAGTTTTCGTAAACACTGAAACCAAAGTCGTATACATGGCAATACCGGCCGACGGTCCGTCTTTTGGCGTTGCACCTTCCGGTACGTGGACGTGAACATCGGTCTTTTCAAAAACTTCCTGATCTATGCCTAAATCTTTGGAATGAGCACGTACCACTGAATATGCAGTCTCGATTGACTCTTTCATCACATCGCCAAGCTTGCCGGTTTGCGTCACTTTGCCTTTTCCCGGCATATCCACGGCTTCAATAAACAATATGTCGCCGCCGACTTCCGTCCAAGCCAAACCCGTTGTCACGCCGATATGATCCTGCTTTTCGGCTTCGCCGTAGCTAAAGCGTTTCACACCCAGATATTTTTCCAGATTTTCCGGCGTAACCTCTATTTTTACGCACTTGCCTTTTTGCAGCAGAATTTCTTTAGTGGCTTTGCGGGCAATGGTTGAAAGCTCGCGTTCCAAATTGCGGACACCGGCTTCACGCGTATAATAGCGGATTATATCGCGGATAGCTTCATCGCTGACAACCAATTCCGAACATTTAACCGCGTTTTCATCAAACACTTTTTTCAGCAGATGACGTTTAGCGATTTCTATTTTTTCATCCTCCGTATAGCCGGAAAGCTGGATAATCTCCATTCTATCCAAAAGCGGACGAGGCATATCCAAAGAATTGGCCGTTGTTACAAACATTACATCGGATAAATCATAGTCTACTTCCAAATAATGGTCGTTAAAAGTAGAATTCTGCTCCGGATCCAACACTTCAAGCAAAGCTGAGCTTGGATCTCCGCGCCAGTCATTGCCCAATTTATCAATTTCATCAAGCAAAAACAGCGGATTAGAAGTGCCGGCTTTTTTCATAGATTGAACAATTTTTCCAGGCATTGCTCCAACATAGGTGCGGCGGTGTCCGCGGATTTCCGCTTCATCGCGCATTCCTCCCAGCGATGCCCGCACAAAGTTACGGTTTGTGGCGCGGGCTATGGATTTACCCAGTGAAGTTTTACCGACACCCGGAGGGCCTACCAAACACAAAATCGGGGCTTTCATACTGCTGGAACGCGACTGCACGGCCAAATATTCCACAATACGCTCTTTGACTTTTTCCAAACCGTAATGGTCTTCTTCCAAAACCTCAATAGCCTTTGACAAGTCTTTGTTTAATTTTGTTTTTTTATTCCAAGGAATATCTAACAGCCAATCCAGATAGTTGCGGATGATAGCGCTTTCCGGCGAGCTGTTGCCCATATTTTTCAGCTTTTTCAATTCTGCCAAAGCCTTTTCACGGGCTTCTTTAGTAAACTTGGTGGCATTGATGCGTTTCAGATAGTTGCCGAATTCATCGCCGTCTTCGCCGTCATTAAGTTCTTTTTGAATAGCCTTTATTTGCTCGTTCAAATAGTATTCTTTCTGGCTTTTTTCCATCTGCTTTTTAACACGGTTTTTAATGCGGTCTTCAACTTCCATAACCATCATTTCCGTATCTATCAGCTGGAGCAGCTTATTCAGCCGTTCTTTCAAATTTTCCGCTTCCAGCAAAAACTGCTTATCTTCGGTTTTCAGAGCCAAATGCGAGGCAACCGTATCGGCAAGCTTGTCATATTCTTCAATTTGCTTAACCGACTGCACAACATCAAGCGGAATTTTCTTATTCAGTTTCACATATTCTTCAAACTGGCTTACAACCGCCCTCGCCCAGGATTTCAGTTCATTATCATCTTCTTTTTCCGGCGGATAAGCTGTAATTTTGGCCGAAAAATAAGTTCCTTCATTTTGAAAGCTTTTAATTTTTATACGCTCCAAACCTTCTACCAAAATTTTTACCGTCCCGTCCGGCAGTTTCAGCATCTGCAATATATTGCCTCTGGTGCCGACTTTATACAAATCTTCGGCTTCCGGCACTTCGATATCGGCTTTTTTCTGCATTACCAGCACAATATCAGAACCCTTGTCATTGGCCTTTTGCACAGCTTCAATCGACTTTTCGCGCCCGACAAATATCGGCACAATCATTTTCGGATATACCACTACATCGCGCAGCGGCAGCACCGGCAGCACATTATCAATTTTTTCTTTCAACTCGTTTTGTTCCTTATCTTTTTGCATATCAGCTAAACTCCGTCCAATACATCTTTTTATTATATAGGGTTGCTTTTTGTTTTCGACAATAGCACAAAGCAAATTTTCCCCACTTTAGTTTATGTCAGGGCAATAATCTTTATATTATCTAACAAATATTTTTCAATGCCGTCATCCATCATTTTGAAAAGCAATTTACTTTCCTTGCGGCTGATTTTATAGCCGATTTCAGCGGCAACTGCTTGAATATCGCTATTATTTATATATTCAGCATAGGCCAGCAGCAAATTTGTGTTTGCCGAAAGATAGAGGCCTTTTGAAGCTTCCGGATGGTTTTGAGCAAAATTCAAAAAAATTTCATCTGCTATATTTTTTAGTTTTTTAAAATTCATATTGCACCTGCATAAGCATATATAAATCTTATTTTATGCAAGTGTCAATAACTTTTTTCTTATTTTATATTATTTTTTACTTTTTAACTCGTTTTTTTCTAATTCATTTTGAAGATACTTATGGATTTTGCCATTTGCATCAACGGCAGAGCGTGTCAAAAGCTTTTGAATCAAACTATCGGCCACCTGCTGCTCATCCTTATCCGCCGCAAACAAAATAAAATGCGTCTGCTCCTGCTGAATCGGCGTAAAATCATTGTAATGCGGCGATAAAACCTGCAATTCCACCACCATCTGCATTTTATGATTTGTATCGTCAATCTTGTCGACAACCGCTTTTTTCAAAGCAGGCACAACCACAAAATCGGCCAAATCAATATTATCGGTCACAAAATAGTAGTCGCTGTGCGAAAACTGCTCTTTCAGCATATCCGCAT
Organism: uncultured Eubacteriales bacterium; assembly: GCA_963632615.1. Taxonomy (GTDB): domain Bacteria; phylum Pseudomonadota; class Alphaproteobacteria; order RF32; family CAG-239; genus RUG410. The sequence goes on along the minus strand of CAVGVF010000006.1, from coordinate 9,340 downwards.
AATGATTGGTATCCGTTCCGTCCCAAAATGACATATTTTTAATATACAGAAGTTTTTTCTCATCCAAATTTTTAGGTTTAAAAGCGGTTGCTTTTTTAACTTCTTCGGCCACTTCCTCGGCCATTTTAACTTCTGCTTCCGGATTGATACGAGCCGGCTCGGCCGCTTCCTTATGCTCTTTAATCAAGGCTTTCAGCTCATCGGTGCTTATCTCCAAATTTCCGGTTACATTTACGCACACCCGATTTGGCTCGGAAACGGTAACTTTATGCTCTACATTTTGCAGATATTCGTCAATCAGCCGATAAGCAATAATATCTATCACGGCCGGCAGCAAATTCGTACCGTTTTTCTGAATAATGCCGGAAGATTTCACAGCAATCAAACTGGCTTTATCAACAGCGCGGTATTCCATTGTTTTGGCGTCATATCCCTGCTGTTTTTCGTCACAAGCGCTGGCTTCGACTGCCAATGAGTTTTCCTGAGCCGGAACATTTTTGGCAAAACAAAACAGCAGCAAAGCCAAAGTAAAAACTTTACAATTCATTTTTTACCACCAACTGCGGTCGCCGTCAGCCTGATGCACAACCTCAGTCCATTCGCCGATTTTTATGCCGTCAGTGCTTTTCAGCTCTATTGTATACTTGATAGCCGGAACCTGCTTAGTCGGAGTATCAAACCAATCAACCCGAGAGTTTAATATATAATCGGCTTTTTGCGGAGCGCGGGCTAAAATAATGGTGCTGACATTATCCAGCCTTTTCTTTATGGCCTGTACGCCTTTTTCCATGCCCTTAGGCAAATCCTGCGCCGTATATGCCGTGTCAGACACAAAAATTTTGACCGGCTTATCTTCAAACACGGCTTTAGCATCGTTTAACATAGAATTAACCGTGCGGTTAGCCGATATAACATATATTTCCGGCAGCTCCGGAATAATAGTTTTGGTCTCTTCTTCGGACTGCAGCGTATCGCACGGGCAGCAGCGGCGTTTTTTCACGGTAGAAACAACTTCGGTAACCCGAGGTTTCAAAACCAGCGGCTCCGGCACGGCAGACGGACAGTTATCCTGCATGCAGGAATATGAACACGGCACGCCGACGTTTTCTGCTTCTACATAAACAATTTGCTCCTCGGTATTTGCCGATGCACATCCGGCCACAGCAAACATAACGCTCATCACAACTGCTTTTTTCATTTTAAAATTCTCCCGTTTACACTTAATTTTTATTGTTACACGCTACTTTTTAAAAATACCTTAATATCCGCAAAGATTTGCTTGAAAAAATCTGTTTTCGGCCTATTCTGAAATATATTTCAAAGGAGAAGTTTTTATGCTCATCACATTTTTGGCTGTCATAGCTCCGTTTTTGATGTTTATACCGCCGCTGCAGCGCAACCGTTTTTTTATATTATACTTTGCTTTGATGATGCTGTCGGCGTACATAACCGAAAATCATTATTTTAGGGTTATAATGTTTTCGCACAAGGCTTTTTTAGTATTTATTGTTTATCACTTAGCCTGTATAAATCTGGCCACTTTTATTGCCTACGGCGCTGATAAAAGAGCCGCCGAGCGCGGCGATTGGCGCGTGCCGGAAATGCAGCTGCACGCCCTGGAGTTTTTAGGCGGCTGGCCCGGAGCTTATATCGCTCAAAAATTTTTTCATCATAAAACAAAAAAACGCAGCTTCCGTGCTATGTTTTGGCTGATGCTTGTCCTGGAAGCTGCGGCGGTTTATATTATTTTAAAATATTTGAAATTGATTTAAGGAGATTTAGTTATGCGTTATACCTTAGCTTTACTTTTAGCCGGAACCATTCTGAGCAGCGGCTCAATTTTTGCCAAACCGGCGGCGGCCGAGCAAATTTTGCTCAAAAACAGCAACAACAAGCTTACTTTAAGCATTTATAATCAAGATTTGGCGCTGGTTAAAGACACCAGAACCGCAGATTTGAAAGCCGGCGCCGCCGAAGTTGTTTTTGACGGTGTGGCTCAGCAGATTCAGCCGGAAACCGCAATGCTTTACGGTCAGGATTTGAAAGTGTTGGAACAAAACTACAGTTATAATGTCATCACCTACGAAAATCTGGTAAATCAATCGGTCGGACAAGAAGTTACAACCGTGCGTCAAAATCCGCAGAACGGAGAAAATATTTTTGAAAAAGCGGTTTTAATCGGCTCCACCTACGGCCAACCCGTACTCAAATTTCCATACGGTATTGAAACTAATTTCAGCGGCCGTATCGTTTTTGATAAAATTCCGTCCGGAATCAGCGACAAACCGACTTTAACCGCCAAAATAAACAATAAAAAAGCCGGCAGTAAAAATCTGTTTTTAGCTTATTTAACCGGCGGACTGAGCTGGAAAACCGACTATGTTGCCACTATTACCGACAAAAACAAACTGGATTTGACCGGCTGGGTTACCATTAACAACAATTCCGGCGTGGACTATGACAATGCTAAAATTCAGCTGATTGCCGGCGATGTCAATATTGTACGACAAAGCGTGCAGCCGCGTTTGATGATGGCCAAAATGAATATGATAGGCATGGATGCAGGCAGCAGCGAATCTGCAGCACTTGGGTCGGTGGCTCCGGAACAGATCAGCAGCTATGAACTCTATACCCTGCCTGCTATTACCAGCATTAAAGACAAACAAACCAAACAAGTCGGACTGATTGAAAAATCCGGCGTTAAATATGTGAAAGAGTTTAATTTCAATTCGCCGTTTTATTTCGGCAGCTCGTATGAATTTGAAAAAAAGCACCCTGGCATTACCTACATTTTGGAAAACACTAAAAATGCTAACTTGGGCTTATCGCTGCCGGCCGGCACTATGCGTTTTTATGAAAACGACAAAAACGGCAATCTGCAATTTATCGGCTCTGCCGGTATCGGCAACACCGCCAAAGAAGAAACTCTGCGCCTGAATTTGGGCGATGCCTTTAATTTGACGCTTAAAGGCAAGGTCAGCAAAGTTTCGGAAAAAGAATTGGAGCGCAAGCCGAAAAATCAGTGCTATAATGTCAAGCTGCTGAAAACATACACCGCCGAAACGACCATAAGCAACGCCGATACGGAGACAAACAGCGTGATTATCAGCCAAAGCTTTCCGGATAACTATAAAATCGTGAAAGAAAGCGTAAAAGGCAACGTGAAAAACGCCCAAATCAGACAATGGACGGTTAGTGTGCCGGCAAACGGCAAAACCGTACTGTCATATACGGTCGAAATTCCGCAGGATACCCGTATCTGCGATTAGGATAAAAACCTGAAGAAACAATCCGACAGCCTCGCCCCGCCATGGAGCGAGACTTTAAAATATAATCGTTACATTACAGTATTTAATTTTATCACACGAACCACAAATTGTTTTAATTGTATCTAACGAAATATCTTTGAGGCATTTTCTGTTACCGGAACAATAGGCATCACCATAATAAAAACTCTCACTGTAATACTTTATCCCGCTATTTACCCAACCGGCATTAACAACATTATGCAAAGGTTTAATCACATTACTAAACAGCTCAAAACATATTTTATCAGAAAAGCTTTCAGACTTCAGCACACCTTGTTCGTCTTTGCCCAGCGTGCCTAAAAAATAGTCTATATAGACTCCTGATTTTTCCGGCGTATCCCATTGTCTGTCATTGTCAGCCGAACGATAACCGACTGTCATAAAATTGCCGTAACTGTCATATAAATAATTGCCATTTGAACGCCAGCTTTGCGGAACTAAATTTAAGGCAAACACCACACTATTATTTATATTAACACTATCTTCTTTCAAATTTGGTTTAACTTCAATAAGTCCTTGCACCAACATATTATATTCATGAACAATTTTATTTATTTTAAATTTAGTCATAGCCTTGGAATATCCGGCGATTCCGCCGACAGATAATATGCCAATAATAGCCAGCACGCCCAGCATTTCTATCATAGAGCGGCCTTGTTGCAACGTACTCTTATAGTCATCCTTGGCTTTGAGCGACAGCTCATTCGCCGAGGATCCAGGACGATACATCCGATTCAAAAACTTGCAACAAAGACTAAGCCCTCGTCCCCAGCACCCGTCATTGCCGGACGCGTTCCGGCAATCTTGTATGAACATACTCCTTTTTAATAATATGGTAAATTTATTGACTAGGTTAGTTACTTGTTGCAACAAGATCTTCGGGACAAGCCCAAAGATGACGGAGAACAATCGAGAGGTCGTACTGTTTGCTTCATTCAAGAATATTGCCTTTATACTCCTGGATGCTCGCGGTAGTTCGCTATGCTCACACGCAAGCATGACGTTGAGAGAGGAGGAGAAAAAACGAGAGATTGTTCTGTTTTTCAAATTCTTACACATATTTCTAACTCCGTTTAATTTTGTTATACCTAAAACAAAACCCGCCGTAATAAAAGCGGGCGGATGTTCAGAAACCGTGTATACGCAAACGGCTCGGCTTATTCAGCTCATAACCTTATTCAGCCGACATCCGTCCAACGGAAATCGGCATAAAAAAATTTAAGTCGTTTATGCATAACGACTGCGTATACAAAAGGGTTTCTGACGCCCTAAAAATGCTATTGCATTTCCAACTATAAAAATATCGGTAAAAAATCAGTTTGTAAAGTCTTTTTGTGTTTTATCGCTAAATTGTTTGTTTTGCATAAAACCTGTTGCAAAACGGCAGATTATTTTTTATATTGACATTGCAAATCAGAGATGGTTTGCGGTGTCTGAAAAACATCTTAACTGTTAAACATATCCCTTTCGGGGGAGTGCACGAGATAAGCGTATTAGCAATAATACGGCGAATAAGTGCGACTGATACAGTTACAGTTTTTCAGCTCCTCCGCCTTTTTTATTTTTAGGGCGGTTTTTTTTATAACAAAAATGGAGCTAAAAATGAAAAGTAATTTGAAAAGCAAGAATAAATTTACAGGAAACAATAGTATTGTCTCTCGTTTGTTCTCCGTCATTAACGGATTTATTCCGGTAATCTTGGTGCAGCGAGTAACTAACCTAGTTAATAAAGTTGCCTTATTATTACATAAATACCGGTTCAGCCAAGATTGCCGGAACGCGTCCGGCAATGACGGGTGCTGGGGACGAGAGCTTAATGTTTGTTACCAGTTTTTTAATCGGATGTACCATCCTGGATGCTCGGTGAATGAGCTGCCGCTCAAAGCCAAGGATGACTATAAGAATGTGCTGCAACTTGGTCGCAGTATGATAGAAATGCTGGGCGTACTGGCTATTATTGCCGTTCTATCTGTGGGCGGAATCGCCGGTTATTCCAAGGCTATGACTAAATATAAAGTAAATAAAACTATTGAAGAATATAATTTTATGATTACTGAATTATTAACATATAGAGATAATCTTATAAAAAACAACAATGAACGCCCTCTATACCTAGCTCGAATTGTAAAAGACCTAAATTTTGTGCCTCAAACCTGGCAAATATTTTCTAACTCACATATAACTGATACATTGGGAAACAGAGTTGCACCATATATAAGTACAGAAAATGATTTTGTAATGGATATCAACATATTTAGTAATGATAAAAAAGCTTCAGATTATTCAAACAAACTTTGCATCGCCCTTATTAAAGATGTAGCTCAAAATATGTATGGCAGCATAAAAACTATTTCTCCGCAAAATACCATACATTCCTCTGGCGGAAGAACTGCTCCCCATTTTACTACAGAATGTCAGAATCTAAAAGACAATACATATAAATGTCTAAAAGATGTTACTATGCCGGAAATAGCAGCAAGTTGCCAGGAATGCCTGCGAAATACCAGTATTTGTAATTTTGTATTTGTTTTTAATAAGTAAAGTAGTCTTAAAACTAAAACCCCGCCGGAAGTGCGAATCCTCCGGCGGGGAAATTATAACACTCGAAAGCTATGATTATTTTTTCATAATCACAACGCCTGGCAATTCTTTGCCTTCCATCCATTCAAGGAAAGCACCGCCTGCAGTTGATACGTAGGTGAATTTAGAATCAACACCGGCATTTGCCAAAGCGGAAACAGTATCGCCGCCGCCGGCAACAGATGTCAATTTACCAGCTTCAGTCAAAGCAGCAGCGTGCTGAGCAACTTTGTTGGTAGCGTTGTCAAAAGGCTTCAATTCAAATGCGCCCAACGGACCGTTCCAAACTAAAGTTTTGCATTCATCAAGTTTCTTGTTGATGTTTTCAATAGATTTTTCGCCGACATCCAGCAATGTGCCGTCAGCCGGAATTTTATCCAAATCATAGGTTGCGTGCTCGGCGTTTGCGGCAAATTCTTTAGCCGAAACAATATCAACCGGCAAAATGATTTCGCAGTTGTTAGCTTTAGCTGTCGCCAAAATTTCTTTAGCGGTGTCCAGCATATCCATTTGCACCAATGAGTTCTTTTCATTGATAGCGTCTACGCCCTGAACTTTCAAGAAAGTATGAGCCATACCGCCGGCAATAACCAATTTATCTACTTTTTTAACCAAGTTATTCAGCAAATCCAATTTTGTAGAAACTTTGGAACCGCCGACAATAGCCATCAACGGACGTTTCGGGTCGTTCAAACCGGTAGTTAAAGCGTTTACTTCTTCTGCCATCAGCAAGCCCATTGCCGACGGACGCAATTTAGCGGCAGCCACAATGGAAGCGTGAGCGCGGTGAGCGGTTGAGAAAGCGTCGGAAACATAAACATCAGCCGGTTTAACCAATTCGGCAGCCCAAGCTTCGTCGCCTTTTTTCTCTTCATTGTAGTAACGCAAGTTTTCCAACAACAAAACTTCGTCAGCTTTCATGGCTTTAACGGCATTGGCAACTTTTTCGCCGATGCAGTCGTCAACAAACACAACATGCTTGCCCAAAGCCTTTTCCAATTCCGGAGCAACGTGGCTCAAAGAATTTTTAACATCGCCCTTGCCTTCCGGACGGCCAAAGTGAGAAATAACCACAACTTTAGCGCCTTTTTCCATCAGCAATTTAATGGTTGGAACCGTGCGGTCAATACGAGCGGTGTTGGTTACGTGGAAATTTTCATCCATAGGTACGTTCAAATCGGCGCGCAGCATAACAACTTTGCCGTTCAAATCGCCTAAATCTTCAATAGTTTTATATCCTTGCATTGTTTTTCCTTACATATTCATAAAAAACTCTCCCCGCCCAAGCCAAAAGCAGCAGCTTTAAGCTAACCGCCTTTCGCCTGAAACGGGGAACAAAAAATTAGCCGTTTACTTTAGCCATGTGGGCAATCAAATCCAAAACTTTGTTTGAATAACCCCATTCGTTGTCGTACCAGCTGATTACTTTAACGAAAGTATCTGTCAATTGAATACCGGCTTTGGCATCAAAGATAGAAGTATGAGAATCGCCCAAGAAATCAGAAGAAACAACTGCATCTTCGGTGTAGCCCAAAATGCCTTTCAATTCGCCTTCAGAAGCTTTCTTCATAGCAGCGCAGATTTCTTCATAAGTAGCAGGTTTAGCCAAGTTAGCTGTCAAGTCTACAACAGAAACGTCCAAAGTCGGAACACGCATAGACATACCTGTCAATTTGCCGTTCAAAGCCGGAATAACTTTACCAACGGCTTTAGCAGCACCGGTAGAAGAAGGGATAATGTTGCCGGAAGCAGCACGGCCGCCTCTCCAATCTTTTACAGACGGACCGTCAACAGTTTTTTGAGTTGCGGTTGTAGAGTGAACAGTTGTCATCAAACCGTCTTTAATACCGAATGTATCATTCAAAACTTTAGCGATTGGAGCCAAGCAGTTTGTGGTACAAGATGCGTTAGAAACAAACTGAGTGCCTTTAACATAAGAATCGGTGTTTACGCCGCAAACAAACATCGGAGTGTCGTCTTTAGACGGTGCAGACATAACAACGTATTTAGCGCCGGCGTCAATGTGGCCTTGAGATTTTTCTTTTGTCAGGAACAAACCTGTAGATTCTACAACGTAATCAGCGTTGATGTCGCCCCATTTCAAATCTGCCGGATTCTTTTCGGCAGTAACGCGGATAGCTTTGCCGTTTACAACCAATTTGCCGTCTTTAACTTCAACAGTACCGTTGAAACGACCGTGCATTGTGTCATATTTCAGCATATAAGCCATGTAGTCAACATCAATCAAATCGTTAATACCAACGATTTCAATATCATTTCTTGCCTGAGCAGCGCGGAAAACCAAACGGCCGATACGACCGAATCCATTAATACCAACGCGAACAACCATATTATTATTCTCCTAAGTCAAATGTTGTGCGGACAGCCCCGCACGGGCATATAGTTTCAAAAACTGGGCTTAATTTAGCATTAAAGATGAAATTTTCAAGTAAAATCTTCATCTAAAGTTTATAATTCATTGATAAATTGATTTATCAGCCGCACTCCATAGCCGCTGGCACCCTTTGGATAGAGCGGTTTCGGCTCTTCAATCAAATCCATTCCGGCAATATCAAGATGCGCCCACTTGGTTTCTTTTTTCACAAAACGCTGCAAAAAGCAAGCCGCGGTGCAAGAACCGGCAGCGCGTCCGCCCACGTTTTTCATATCGGCAACGGTCGAATCCATTTGCTTATTAAATTCATCGTTCATAGGCAGCTGCCACAAAAGCTCGCCGCAATGCTCGCCGGCCGCAGTCAAAGCTTTTGCCAATCTGGCGTTATTGCTGAACAAACCGGCGTAAGAGTGTCCCAAAGCAATCACAATGGCGCCGGTCAATGTTGCCATATCCAGCACATATTCCGGCTTAAACTCTTCTTGAATATAAGTCAGGCAGTCGGCCAAAACCAAACGTCCTTCGGCATCGGTGTTCTGCACTTCCACAGTCTGCCCCGACATGGAGCGGAAAATATCTCCGGGGCGGTAAGCGCTGCCGGACGGCATATTTTCAACCAATCCGACCACGGCTACCACATTTTTCTGCACTTGCTGCAAAGCCAAAGATTTCATAACCGCCGCCATAGCCGCAGCGCCGGCCATATCTTGTTTCATCTCGCCCATACCGGCCGCCGGCTTAATGGAAATACCGCCGCTGTCAAAGGTAACGCCCTTGCCTACCAGCCCGACGCTGAAGTCATCGCTTTCTTTATTGCCTTTCCATTTGATAACCGCCACCCGCGGTTTGTTTACCGAGCCTTGCGCCACCGCCAAAGCCAAACCGAAACCGCGTTCCTTCATGGCTTGCTCGTCTAAAATATTAACTTCCAAGCCTAAATATTCCAAACGGCGGATATCGGCGGCAAAAACTTCCGGCGTCAGATAGTTTGCCGGCTCGTTAATCAAATCGCGGGCATAGCGCACAGCGTTGGCAACGCCGGAAAGCGGCTTATAAT
>CAVGVF010000005.1:34566-40949 GCA_963632615.1 uncultured Eubacteriales bacterium | reverse complement strand
CCAAAACACCGGCACAATAGCTATAGTTCCGCAGCAGAAGCAAACTTTTGCCCAGTCGAATACCACGGCAATCGGACAAAACAATGCTCTCGGGCAAAAAAATAGTACTCTCGGTCAGCAAAACCAAAATGCAGAAAATATTGCAAAGTTATATAGCATACCTTCTTTGCAAAACAATTCGGCGCTAAAACCTTTAGATAATACAAACAGTTATACCACAGAAAGTGCTTGGAGTTATCCTAATACGACTTCAGCTCCTTTTTATGAAAAAATGACTCAATCTATTGATAATAATGATCAAAATGCTACTCAAAAAATAGAGGAATATAAATTAGGCTTATTAAGTAGGCTAAAAGAATCTAATAATGGAGAAAAGTTGTGGAATAATGGCGAAACAGATAAAACCGGTGGCTGGAGTTATGGTTTATATCAAATTGCCACAAAAACAGGAACGATGAATGACTATCTGAAATACCTACTTAATCATCCATCATATCTTAATTTTTATAATACGTTACAACAAGCAGGAGGAAATGCATCTGCCTTGCTTGGCAGTGAACAATTTAAAAAGGCTTGGGCTTATTTATCACAAAACAATGATTTTTTACAATCACAACAAGATTTCATCTTTAATAAAAAATTGAACATTGTTCTGCGTAAGATAAAAGATATTAAGGGTTTAAACTTAGACAAACGTTCACCAGTTATTCGGGATGTTATATTTTCTACAGCAGTTCAACACGGAGAAGGAGGCGCCAGTACAGTTTTTCATAATGCTCTTGGCAATGATGTCTCTCATCTTAGCAATGAAGATATTATTAATCTTATTTATAATGAACGAAGCAAAGTTAAAAAATATTTCAGTAAGAGTACGCCTGAAACACAAGATTCTTTGAAAGACCGATTTTTAGAAGAATGTCAAAAAGCTCAAGAATTATTAAAAAAATATCCTTAATCTATATAGTATGTAGATTTGTAGTATAAAATGTCTTCTAGGATGTCTTCAAAACGACGTCCTAGAACGGCATCATTTATTCCTCGACCAAGCACTCCAGAATCTTTTCTATTGTATAACATCCAATAAAAATCACTAAAAGAATCTTGTATTTTATTTAAATCTGCAATCATTAGTGCCGCCTCATCAGTAGATGATATTTCTTTGATTTTTTCAATAATAATATTCTTTAAACATTGGTGATATCTAAAATCTCCTTCTTTAATATCATCATTATACATACTATAATTATCAATTCCTTTTGGAAAAGCATATTTATTAAAACATTCCTCTTTATATTTATCAACTTGTTTCGCTACATAATCAGCTTTCACTTTTTCTTCTGCCAACGCAACATCATTAACATATAAAAATGATAGTAAAAACAAAATAAACTTCATCATATCTCTTACTCCCTTTTTAATTGTTTTTATTACTTCTAGTAAATAAAACTTTATTTTATCACTTGTAGCTCAAAATAAAATCATTACTTTTAATTTTTTGTTCAACTTTCAACAATAGTGTTTTTACATATTCAGTAATAACATCTGTTGTTTTTGCTTCATTTTCTTGATTACACATTGTACCTGAAGGCATATTATATTTATTTAAACAATAAATAGTTCCATAAGCAGCAAAAGTTGCTTTAACATAATTTTGATAGTTTTCCATATTTGCTTCATAGTTAAAATAATAAAAGTGTTTTATAATTTTCTCGGCCAGAACATTTAAGCAATCTAAATTATGATTATCCGTGCATTTTGACAGTTCTGAATTATATTGTAACAATAAGGTATAATCATCTATAATGCCTTTAATTTCATCTTTACTATTCCAATCACTTTTTGCAAAAATATCATCTATATCTATACCATGATATAATTTGGCTTGCACATTGCTGATTAGGCAACCTAAACACAAAACCCAAATCAGTATAAACTTTTTCATAATATCTCTTACTCCCTTTTTAATTGTTTTTATAATAATTTTAATACACATATTGTCAAGTTATTTTTTAACACCTTTTGCCGAAAAATATATAATATTCTCTTGCCTTTTTAGTTTACATAGTATAATTTAAATACAAACACAATCTATAAGAGATATTAGAATTGAAAAAGAAATTAGAAAACATAAAAAACAGCATTATTGAAACTCATAAACTGCTTTGGCAATTTAAGTGGTATATTTTGTTGTATATACTTTTTATATTTTTTATAATTTATGATATTTTAAATCCACCGGCAGAAGATTCTCCGCTTTGGGGTTCGGAAGCCATGGAAGGAAATTGGGTTTATACAAACCGAGATGTTTATATTGGCAACTCGTCTTATCTACTTACGATTGCATTATTGTTATTCTTTTTAGGAACAAGCAATTTGCGCAATCACCCAATGTTAGCAAAGCTCATTTTTTTGCTGCCGCTTTTCCGCGGAATTGCTTATATTTTATGGGAAATTCTAAAGCTGAAAATTTTATGAGTTAAACACGTCTACAGCGGGCATTTAATATCCAAAATATCATCTAAGGCATGGTGCAGCAAAGATGCTTCGGCTGTTTCGGCCAATTTATAATACATTTCTTTGCCATCGCGGCGGCTTTCCAGCAAGCCGGCCTGCTTCAGCAAACGCAAGTGATGCGACACTGCCGGCGAGCTCATATTAACCGAAACCGCAATATTATTGACGCAAATTTCATTATGACACAGCAGCCACAAAATTTTTAAGCGCGTAGCATCCGAAATCAGTTGAAACGTTTCAGCTGTACGGGCAAAAGCCTGGTCAGCCGGAGCATCTTGAATATGCTCTTCATGTTCGTGTTGATGTAAATGCCGTACTTTTTCCATTATATTCCTCTCGTTTTTAAATATTAACGAGTTTAGCTCCTGCTGTCAACCAAATTTAAGGAATATACCGATACGACTGCGGCGCCGTAAAATCGGCCATATACTCTGTCGGCTCCAGCGGTTCGGCATAGCGTTTTACACTTTCAACTTCCAAAGCATACGCTTTATTGCGATTTTTATAATAAGCGTCAAAAAATTCTTTATTTATGCCGGCATATTGTGCTGTTTGCCGCCAAATTTGTTCCGGCAAACCGGAATGTACGGCTTTCAGCTTAAACTCGCCGATAATTTTTCCAACCGGCTTTACGGCATATAAAACAACCGCTTCCACCGGCTGAGCAAATGCTTGTTTGCGGAATTCATACCGTTTGGTTCCGTTCAAAATTTTTTCGGCAAATTCAGGCTTTATAGATAGCAAAACTTTCATATTTTTCCCTTTGCCTCATTAAAACAATAAACTTTGTGCAATGCAAGCAAAAACTATACCGGTGTTCCCCTCACCCGCACGGGGCGATGGTTATTCGGCGTTGCTTTCGCAACAAGGTTATGGATTCTCGGGATTGGCACATCCTGTAGGGTGTGCCGCCCAAGAATGACAATAGAGAAAGGTGGGACGAGGTTTTAAAACTCCTCCACCCACTCCGTAAAGCAATGCGAATAATGGTACAGATAAAGGCAACTCTAGTTCTGAAGAAAATCCTAGTGTACATAATAGTACATGAATTTTCTGAATGAACGTAAGTTGCCTTTAGATGTGCCGTTAGGCGCGTTGCGCTAAGCTCTCTGAGGCTTGGATAATGAGGCTAATACGCATTAACTTTTTTGCGCCGTGTACAAACTAGTACACAAGCATAAAAAGTTAAAAGTAGTAGACCATTAGCCGAGCCTCATTGCTCTAGAATTTATATTGATACTGCAACGCATACATATTGCTATAGCTCTTGTATTTTGCGTTGGCATCGTGTTCAGGAGAATTCCAAACCTTGCCGTGCATCATAAACAAGTGAGCATAGCCTAAGTCAAACTGATGATTGCCTGTAGCATAGCTTACGCCGAAAGATGTCCACAAACGGTCTGTATCAGGAATACGGTTGGTGCGGTAGGTATTGTTCGGAACCGGAGATTGATCCCAAGCGATACCGGCACGCAAAGTCCAGTTGTCATTCAAGTAATAATCTTGGCCTAAAGCAAAATTCCAAGCGTCTTTCCAGCGATAGTCAACATCGAGATTGCCGCCTTTAAGCGGAGCAGTCGTGCTAGCCGGAAAAACATAGAAACGATGCCATTGCGTATATTTAACAGTGGCTGTAGTACCCCATTTTTCGCCGAACTTGTGATATCCGGAAAGAATCCAGCTGGCCGGAAGCTCCGGATCGGAAACAGAATCAAAACGGCTGAACATATTACCCAGCGGCGTATAATAAGTCACATCATGATCGCCGGTGGTGCGCTGAGTGCTCTTAAAACGATAAGACAGGCCAAGTCTGGTGTTTTCATTAAATTCATACATGGCGCCGATGTTCATTGTAGTGGCCCAGCCGTCAACCTTAAAATCACTATAGCCTAAGCGCTGGCCGGTGTACGGATTGTTCAAATTTGAAGTAAGCTTACCCTTGATATAGCGTAAAATTCCGCTGACGCCAAAAGAAAAATGATTATCAAATTTATAAGCGGCTGCAATATTGGTATCCACAACCTGCAGCTCGGAACGGCGTACGCCGGTTGCGCTTTCAGCCACAAAACTGTCATGATTGTAGCGGGTAGCCAAACCAAACGGAACATAAACACCCGCGCCTAAAAACAGCTTGTCATTTACATTATATTGTCCAAACATACTCGGCAGCGGAATCATAAAATCCATATCCGTTTTTTTGCCGGCCGTATTGCCGACACCGCGGATTTTGGAAGCAACTTCGGTCATGGTCAAACCGGCCTGCATACCGGAACGCTTTACCAAAGTCATACCGGCCGGATTATAAGCCAAAGCCGAATAATCGTCTCCGGCAACGCCGATACCGGCAAATGAGCGCCCCAGGTTAGTAACGGAAAATTCATTTAATTGATAGCCGGCGGCGTCAGCGTTGCTCACACTTGCCAACAAAGCCACTGCAGCGGCTACAGATATTTTTTTCATAACAGTTCCTTTATAAAATTATTTTATTATTTTTGGTTTTAACATAGTCAAGCCGGCACGTAAACCTTTATTAACGGCTTTAAGACAGTATCTTTGAGGATACTAATATTTATTCTGGGGCGCAGAAGATTGAATTTTTATACATTTAATTGTGGATAACTCAACTTTTCAGGCAATTTTTACGGGCTTAACCAAAACTTAATAAAAAACTTTTATGCTTTCAGCACCAGTATTTTAACTAATAAGGAAAACAAAATGGCAACAGTTAATGATACGGATTTTTCCGATATTTATATTATTCCGGACGGCACCGCCTATATTTGGGGCAAAAAAACCCCGAGCGGTTTGGTACAGGTTCATCCGGACGACTATGACGAATTTTTACAGCAGGTAATGAACACCTACGACGGGCATAATCCAAGCTATCAGGTAAAATTCAAGGGCTTGAACTACCGTGTGGAACGCACCGTAACTTTGGAAGGTCAGCAATACTGCGCGCGCAAAATGCCGCATACCGTGCCGGACATCAACAAATTGGGTATTGAAGAGCATCTGCTGAAATATCTGAAATCATTGAGCGGCGCTCCCGGGCTTATTCTGCTGGCCGGCACTACCGGTTCAGGAAAAACCACTACCCTTTCCGCTTTGCTGCGTGAATTTTTAATCCGCGACGGCGGCTATGCGTTTACACTGGAAGACCCGGTGGAAATGCCGCTGGACGGCACTTATCACACCGTAAACGGCGAATTGGGTATCTGCAAACAGATGACGCCTCCGGGAGGCTCTTGGGAAGCCGGCTTAAAGTCAATGCTGCGTTCTAAACCGCGTTATGTGTACCTGGGCGAGATCCGCGATCCGGAAATTGCTTCCGAAGCTTTGCGCGCCGCCATTTCCGGCCACTTGGTTATGTCAACGATTCACGCCAGCACCGTTACGGATGCCATTCAGTCTATTGTTAAATATGCGGCAGCCACCGGTATTTCCGAAGAAATGGCTTATGATTTGGTGGGCAACGGTATTTTGGCTGTGCTGCACCAAACATTGGTCGGTGTACCTAAACGCGCTAAAATTGAATATGTGTTTGCTAATCCCGACGGCACAAAGGGCGACCAAGTCCGCGGCATTATCAAAAGCGGCAAGATGAATTTGTCAACCACTATTGAAACGCAGCGCATTCGCTTGACCCGCGGCGTTCCGCTGTTTGATAACTAAAACACTTGAACTCAGACAAAAAACATCATCATTTTTTGATGATGTTTTTTTATTTTTATTTACTTTTTTTCAACATATTACTATTATGCTGATTAAAAATGTAAACTTTTATGGTTAAAGGATTTTATAATGACAGATAAAGAACCGCAAAACAACAACATTGATGACAGTTTGTTGGAAAATGCGAAAGATTTAAG
>CAVGVF010000005.1:9084-34556 GCA_963632615.1 uncultured Eubacteriales bacterium | reverse complement strand
AGATAGAAAATATTTCAGAGCCTTAAAAGAATTTTTTGTTTTATTCAAAACTCTTTATAAAAATTACTTAAAAGGCAGATATGTTTCCGTAAGCGGCAAAAAAGTGCCGATGACCGCTGTTTTGGTGGTTGTACTGGGATTGGCTTATGCAGTTTTTCCGTCTGACTCCAATAATGAACAGGCAAATCCGGAAGAAAACATAAAAGATGAGCAGGCTTCCGAACTGAAAGAAAAAGAAGACTTGAATACTTATAATCAAGACGGAATCAAAGTTTACGGTTTGTACAAATGTGAAAAAGCAGTCTGCGGATTTATTGAAAACGACAGCGACAATGATGTTGCGCGTATTTTGATTTCATTGACTTTTCATGACAAATCCGGTGCGGTAATTTATGAAGGCGGCGCCGAAGCTACGGCAATGACAGCCAAAAGCCGCAGCCGTTTCAAAATTCCGGCGGACGGTGAATTTGATTATTTCAGACTGACTGACGTCACTATCGAAAAATAATCGCCTATAATTAAAAAATCCGGCTTTGTGCCGGATTTTTTTGTGTCTATGAAAAAACAGATTTTTTTTATTTTATATTCTGTTCTGCTAATTTTTCCAAGAATTTAATTTGAATATCGGCAATCTGCTTAACGCTTTCGATTTCTACATATTCGCCCGAAGCATGCATTCCCTCGCCGGTTCCGGAATGCATAATCACAACCGAGCCTTTTACGGCAAAAGCGCGTGAATCCGTGGCACCGCCGATATGCTCAAACTCTATCGGACGCCCCAAGATACCCTCGGCAAAATGCTTATATTCCAATATATACGGATTATTTTCATCCATAACCACCGGAGTTGAAGACGATACAATTTTGTAGCTTACGCCGGCAACCAAACACTTTTGCAAATTTTCTTCCAAATGCTCCACTGTTGAATTTTCGGTCAAGCGAAAATCGAGCAAAGCTTCGGCATAGTTTGACAGCACATTAGAAACCTGCCCGCCGTTTATCAGCGCAAAATGAACAGTATCAAACCAGGTATTTTGCGGCTGCGGCAGATTTTTGGCGTAATACGGATAAAGCTTGCGGATATTCTGCCAGCTTTGCAGCAGCAGCTCGTTAGCATCAATGCCTTCCCACGGGGTTGAGCCGTGAGCTTCCTGCCCTTTGGCAATCAATTTAACAAACACCGGATTTTTGCACTTGCTGACAATTTTGGTGATATCGCCGCCGACATCGTTATCCAGCACGATTTTAGCTTTGATTTGCGGATACGCTTCCAAAAATGATTCTGTTGATTTACTGCCTTTTTCTTCATCCGTAGACAATATAACGCCGAATTTCAGCGGCAATTTATGCTCGGCCGCATACATCATGGAATTTATCGCAACTGCCGCAAAAGATTTCATATCCAAAGTACCGCGGCCATAAAGCCTGCCGTTTTTTTCTACCGGCTCAAACATCGAATCTTCGGCCGGCACCACATCTATATGCCCCAGCACAATAACATCAAAATCCAGCGTGTCGGCGTTGCGCAAAAACACCACTGGAGATGCCGATGATTGAAAAATTTCAGCCTTAACCTCGGTGCCTTTAAAGATATTCACAATATAATCCGCCGCTTTTTTAATTTCTGCCGCGTTCCCCGTTTCGGTTCTGAAACGAATCAAATCTTTTACCGTTGTCATTAAATCCATTTTTTTAACCTTTCCTTTTTAATGTTTACTCTTTTTTTAATATATACCTTTATCATTGATTTAAATTTAGCAAAAGGGAAGAAAAATGAAGGCATTATTGACAACATTCATCGCGTTGGGAATAATTTTTGGTTATGTAAACACCGCAAACGCCGCCGAAGAAAATGAAAGCGAAACAGGTTTGGCTTTGCCGCGCATGGTTTCTTTGCGTTCCAGCCTGATAAATGTTCGTTCCGGCCCCGGCAACAGATACCCGATTGAATGGGTATATAAACAAAAGGGCGCACCGGTTGAAATTATTGCCGAATTTGAGCTTTGGCGCAAAATACGCGACTGGGAAGGCTCCGAAACCTGGGTGCATAAAGCAATGCTTTCGGGACGGCGTTTTGTTAAAGTCACCAATCCCGGCGAAAACAATATTTATGCCAAACCGGAAAGCGACTCCAGAGTGATAGCCAAAGCCGAAGACGGTGTAGTCGGAGAAATTGAAAAATGCCCTACTCCGGACGGTATGTGCCTGATAAAATTCGACACCATCAAAGGCTGGATGCCGCGCAAAGGCTTGTTCGGCATCTATAAAGACGAGGTCATAAAATAAAAAGTGAAAGCGGAAATTCAATTTAATGCCGATAAAAGATTAGCAAATGTCATCAAAAAATGGCAAAGCTGGCTGTTGAATGAAAGATTATATTCAGCCAACACTTTGGACGGATATTCCCGCGACCTTTCGGCTTTTTTAGCCAAAGTAAAAGAAACGCCGCTGAGCCTTTCCGATTTGGCCGCTCTTGACGTGCACGACTTCAGAAGATTTTTAAGCAAGCAGGCGGCGCGCAGCCTCAATAAATCATCTATGTGCCGCGAGTTATCAGCGGTAAAAAACTTTTTTAAGTGGCTGGAACGCAAAAAAATTCTAAAAAACCCGGCCATCAGTATTATTTCCGCACCAAAAAAATCTAAAGTTCTGCCCAAGGCTTTAGATATTGATGATTCATTCAATCTGCTGAAAAAAATAGGAAAAATAGAAACAACAGCGTGGCAGGGGCTGCGGGATAAGGCAATTTTAACCTTGCTCTACGGCTGCGGTCTGCGTATATCCGAAGCCCTGTCTGTCAATGTCGGCGATATAAATGCCCAAAGCGAGTTCCTTCGCGTAAAAGGTAAAGGGAATAAAGAACGTTTGGTTCCCCTTCTGCCGATAGTTTGGCAAAATATCGAAGCTTACCTTGCAGAGTGCCCGTATCATAACAACGTAGGAGAACCGTTGTTTTTGGGCGCCCGAGGCGAGCGAATAAGTCCACGCATTATTCAACGCCAAATTCAAAAGCTGCGGATTATGCTGGGATTGCCGGATACGGTTACACCGCATGCCCTACGGCACTCCTTTGCCACGCAGCTGCTGGCGGAGGGAACGGATTTACGCTCAATTCAAGAATTGTTAGGCCATGCGTCCCTAAGCACAACCCAGCGCTACACTGATGTTCAAACCGAAACCTTGCAGCGAGAATACCATAAAGCGCATCCGCTTGAAAAGTCAGAATAAATTAAAACAAAAAAAGAGGTCTGAAACCAGCACCTCTTCTTTCTAACAGTCTTGCAGAAAATTACTTCAATTTCTTTTCTACGAACTCTTCGTGTTTTTTAGATTTCTTATCGAACTTCTTCAAAACCAATTTTTCCGGATGAGTTCTAGGATTTTTTTCTGCCAAATAGAAAGAACCGGTACCGGCACTGCTTTCCAATTTAATTTTAATTTTTACTGCTTTTGCCATTTTCTTACTCTTTTACAAAGTTATCAATTAAAACATTTAGGCGAAGTATACATTTTTTAACGCGCTTGTCAACTACTTTTTTGCTTATATTTCATTTTTAAGCAATTTAATTGCCGTTTCAATATCGCTTTCATCCCACAGGCGGCTTTCCCGCTTGCAGACTCCGTCCGCGTCTTTAGCCGTGCACACATCCGGAGTTACTCCGTTTTGATGAATTATTTTGCCGGACGGCGTAAAAAACTGTTCGGTTGTCAGCACCAATTTTCCGCCGTTGCTCATTTGAATCACATTTTGAATAGTTCCTTTTCCAAAGGTCTGCGTGCCGACAACTTTGGCTCGGGACTGATCTTGCAGCCCGGCCGCCAGCACTTCGGCCGCTGATGCCGTTTCGCCGTCAACCAAAACAACCAGCGGCCCGTCATACAAACGTCCCTCTTTAGAAGTGTAATAATGCACATTACCGCCGTTTTTGCCGGATGTATAAGTTATAATTTCATTATCCGTGAAAAAATCGGCAACTTTCAGCGCTTCATTCAATATGCCGCCGCTGTTGCCGCGCAAATCCAAAATCACCGCACTATACGGCCGGCTGCGCTCCAGCGAGCCCTGCACCGCTTTAGCTGTCTGCTTATTAAAAATCCGCACGCGCAAATAAAGGACATCATCGATTTTACGGTCGCTGTAAAGCGTATAGATGGCGTTTTCATCCTTATCATCGCTATAGTCGTATTCCGAATAATAATGCGAAAATTTATCCAGTTTTTCTGTAATTTTTTTCATCATCAAATCCGGAAGTTCAAAATCCCGCTGCGCTACTTTATCCGACCATTTGGCGGTTTCATCGGCTATTTGAGCCATTACCCCGCTCCATTCTGCAGCATTATCGGCATTTTGAGGCTGCGGAATAATTTTTTTTATTTGTTTTTTATAATAAATATAAAACTTATCGCTGCCTTTTGAAATCAAAATATCCGAATCCAAAGCAGTTATGGCCTGTAAGCCGTTTATGGCCAATTCGGCATTATTCACCGGCTGCAGATAGTCACTGTCAACCGCAGTCAGCATTTCATTTATTAGATTTTCATCAACAGACGCATAAACCGGCATCGCTGCCAGCATAAAAGCAAGCGAGCATATAAAATTTTTCATTATATTTCTTCAAACTCCGCGGTTAAAATCGTATGATCCGAAGCTTTCTCTTCTGCCCGGAAAGCTTTATCGATACGGCAGGCCGTTAATCTGTCCGCCATTGCCGGAGAACAAAAAGCATAGTCTATGCGCATTCCCAAATCATTGGCAAAAGAAGCTCCGGTATAATCCCAAAACGTGTAGCCGGTTTGTTTGGGATACAGCAAACGGTAGGCATCGCCGTAGCCCATAAAATACAATTTACGCAGGCGCTGCCAAACTTCGGGACGATAGAGCGCGTTGCCGGCAAACAGTTCGGGATTAAAAACATCGTCTTTAGAAAGTATCACGTTAAAATCGCCGGCCAGCACCACGTTTTTATGCTGTAAAAACAGCTCTTCGGCATGCTTTAAAAATGCATCCATCCACTTCAGCTTATATTCAAAACGCGATGTATCCGCCAAATTATTTGCCGGAGGATTGCCGTTTGGCAAATAGAGCGATGCCATCACATATTGCTCGCCGTTTTTAGTAAATTCAACCTCTAAGTAACGGGAATTTTCATCCGGAAAATCCGGCAGATTTTCGGCAGTAACCGTCATTTTAGGCTTGCCTAAAACAGCCACCCCGTTATAGCTTTTCTGCCCTAAGATTTTGGCGTCATAGCCCAGCACCTGCAAATCAAAAAACGGAAAATTATTAAATTCGGTTTTGATTTCCTGCAGCAGCATAATATCCGGTTGATTTTTGGCAAGCCAGCCGCATAAATTGGGCAATCTGGCGTTTATGGAATTTATATTCAGCGTGGCGATTTTCATTTTATTATCCTTTGTTTTCACTATAATGTTTTTTTTGAGAAATAAAAGATTTTTTTTGTGATGTTAAGTGATTTTAAAACATTAGACTATTACAATAAATCAAGATTTTTTATGAGGTTTGTCGATGTATCAGGATTTCTTTAATAAAAACGATGATTATTTAAGTGAATTTAAGCAAAAAGTTGCCAATCAGAAAATAGCCACTTTAGAAGAACGGCGCACCGAACTTGCCCGTTCCCGCAATAATTTTTTAGGCACCTTTGCCGGTATAGCCTTGGCCGGCGTGGTGGGCTGGTTTGTTTTGGCTCCGCAATATGCCGAAACCGAAAAAGAAATTCCGATTATCCGCCGTCCTCAGACTGCCGTCAAAATCAAGCCGGAAAATCCGGGCGGGATGGATATTCCGAACCAAGATAAAAATATTTATAACATTGTCGAAAAGAAAGATGTGGACAACACGGTTGTAGAAAATCTGCTGCCTAAGCCGGAAACACCGAAATTGCCGGATATTGTGCCGGAGGTTTCCGATGTTGATGAAAATGCCAATAACTTAGACCAGATTGTTGATGAAGTAGCAGCTGAAAAAACTCAAGAAAAACCGGCAGATACAAAAGAAGAAACAGCAAGCAGCAATGTTCCGGCTAAGCCTGCCGATTTGCTGGCCGATAATATTCCGGCAAAACCGGCGGCGGCAGAAAAAGCCTCTGCCACTGCTCCGCAGATTAAAGAAGAGAAAGCTGCGGCTGTTGCGGCTCCTGCTGCCGCCGGCGGCTGGCAGATTCAGCTCATTGCCTCTAAAAACAAAGCGGCAGTTGAAAAAACTTGGGTTGATTTGTCTTCTAAATATGCCGATTTGAAAAAAATGCCGCATGAAGTGCAAGCTTCGGATTTGGGAGCCCAAGGTATGTTCTATCGCCTGCGCGCCGGCTCGTTTGCCGACAAAGCTGCAGCGGCTCAAGCCTGTGCAGCCCTAAAAGCCAAAGGCCTGCGCGACTGCATTGCCAAAGAAAAGTAAACGCCGATGACAAAACCAATCCTGCCGGCTTTTTTATCTGTTCAAGGACATCATTTAAGCGATAATGAAAAGCGTTTGTTTGAACAAAGCAATCCGCTGGGAGTATGTTTGTTTGCCAAAGGCTGCGGCAATGTGCAAAATAGAGAACAGCTTAAAGCGCTGTGCCGCGAAATAAAAGAAACAATCGGCCGAAACGATGTTTTGATTGCCGTCGATCAAGAAGGCGGCAGAGTAAGGCGCTTGACCGAACCTGAATTCACGCCTTTGACCGAACAAGCGGCTTTATTGACGCCGGAATTAGCCCGCATACACGCTTTTTTGGCGGCTTACGACCTGAAAAACTGCGGTATTAACGTTAATTTTGCTCCGGTTTTGGATATTTGCTATCCGTTCAGCTCCAATGTTTTGAAAGGACGCTGCTTCTGCGGCGATGAAAAACAAATTGCCGAACTGGGCAAAGCTATGGTTAATGAATATTCGGCAAACGGAATCTGCCCGTGCGTCAAGCACCTGCCAGGGCACGGCCGCGCTAAAGCAGACCCGCATTTGGAATTGCCGGTAATTGATGACGATTTTGAAACATTGCAGCAAGACTTTTATCCATTTAAAAAGCTGAACTATGCGCCGATGGGAATGGCTGCGCACTTGCTGCTTACCAAAATTGACAGCCGCAATCCGTCCAGCGAATCTCCGATTGTTATTCAAAAAATCATCCGCCAATCTATTGGTTTTTCGGGATTTTTAATTTCGGATGCCATTGTAATGCAAGCGCTGAAAGGCTCAATAGCCGAACGCGCTCAGCGTTCACTGGCGGCCGGCTGCGATGCGGTATGCCTTGGCAATGCCGGATATGAGGCAAATTCAGAATTGGCGGCAAGCAAAACCGCTATGAATGATGAAGCTTTGGAACGGCTGCAAAAAATCAGCGCGGTAATCAGCAAGCCTCTGTCTTTGCAAAGCTATGAACAGCAAAAAAATAAGTATTGTGCAGCGTTAAAAAATATTATATCGTATAATTCGGAATATGATGCGACAGAAATACTCAGTCGCATCCGCAAATAAATTAAGGAGAAAAAATTATGGGTGGTTTCTTTGGTTGGTTTTTAGTTTTTATCGGCGTATTGGCAATTTTCAATGCCGAAAAATTACCGGCTCTGCGCCAAATGCTGGAAGAAAAATTCAAAGATAGTCTGGATATGGCAAAAGAAGTGTCTAAAAACACAAAAACTAAAATTGAAAAAGTAAAAACAGAAATTGACAATAAGAAAAACGCGCCTCAAACTCAAGCCGAACCGGAAGAAAACACTCCGGAAGAAACAGCAGAAGCTTTGCAGTTTATGAGCAATTATATCAATAACGAAAATAAACCGCAGGAAGAAACATCCGAACAACCGGCAGAAAATACTCCGGCTGAAACAGCAGCCGAAAACCAGGCTGAAGCAGAAAAAACAGAAGACGATGCCGATAAGCCGATTGATTTGAATCATTTTGATTAAAAATAAAAAAGCTGAAAATACCCCGCCGGTTAAATTGACCGGCGGGGTATTTCTTTACTGACTATATAATATTTCAGATATCCATAGTATCCAGCAGCTCACGGGTAAAAGCCCGCAGCTCGCCGCTGTTCATCAAGCTTAATTTGATATTGGAACGCTGTAAATCTTCATTGGTACCGCAATCAAAACGCAGCCCTTTGCAAAGCACTCCGTAAATCGGCATACCGCGCACTGCAGCCAAATTCAAAGCATCTGTCAAATTGATTTCCCCGTTTGTGCCTTTGGTAACTTCCGGCAAAATATCCAATACTTCATTAGGAATAATATACGGCCCCATAGAAGCATAGTTGGAAGGAACTTCTTCAAGCTTAGGCTTTTCAATCAAACCGGTTGCCCGCACCACATTGCCGTCACGCTTTGCTCCGACTAATGCGCCGTAACGCACCATATCCTGACGCGGACATTCCATAATATTTTCGACAATTCCGCCTTTTTGCTCATAAACCTGACACAGCTGCTTCAAAACTCCGTCTCCGTGCAGATTGATATACACATCATCAACCCACATAACGGCAAAATCACGCTTGCCGATAATATCTTTAGCCATCAAAATCGCATGGCCGTTGCCTTTCGGTTCGCTTTGGCAGGCAAACGAGAATTTCATACCCGCCGGAATAATGCTGCGGACGCGTTCCAGCAGCTCCGTCTTGTTTTTTTCTTTCAGATGAGCTTCCAGCTCCGGCGCCGGCGAATAATATTTTTCAAACATGTGCTTGCAGGCGTCATCGCTGTAAATAAAGACAATTTCTTTGATACCGGCTTCGGCGCAGCTGTTGACTGCATACTGAATAACCGGAATATTATCTAAAGTCATAAAACCTTTATGCAGAACTTTTGTTGTCGGCAAATTTCTGGTAGACAAACCGGCTACCGGCAAAACACAAACTTCAGGCTTTCTGTTCATTTTATACCTCCATAATTATTATATACATATTAAATATCACAACAAAACAAATTAAACAACCTCTACCGGATTTTATTTCACAACTATTGTACCGGAAGGTTTCTGCACCGCACCGTCAACTTCTTTCAGCAGCAGTCCGCCGGAAGCCGGGGCAGCCGGTTTATCAGCTGTTTTTTCATAAGATTTTTTAATAGTGCCGCTGACCTTGGTATTAACCGTTTCTTCGGTTATCTTACGCAAAGTCGGACGTTTCGGCTCATCGGCTTTTATTTCAACCGTCATTTTCGGCGCTCGATCATCTATATGATTTTCTTTTACATCTATAACCGGCAGCTGATTTTGCGGAGCTGTTTTCGTGTCTGCCGTTTTTTCAGCTTCGCCTCCGTCAATATTTTCGGTATTTTCCTCTGCCTGTTCTTCGGCCTTTTTCTTTACCATTTTCTCGTCATAGATTTTTTGCTGCGCAGCCACAATTTCATTCAGCAGATTTTCGGTTTTGACATAGGTTTGCTGCATTGCCTGATAATCAGTTTCGTATTTATCAACTTCATTCTGCAAATCAGCGGTTTTATTCTCTAAATCCGAAATTTCAATATCATCCGGCTGAATCTCATTCTGCTTTTGTAGAATTGCATCATACAGCTTGCCTGTTTTATCATTTTGCTGATTCAGCTCGGTCTGATAATTTTTAATTTCCTGATTATCCACCATTTGCTGAGGAGCGCCCAATTTCAGCAATTCATTGAACTTATCTTGCAGCAGCTGCTGGTATTTTTGCCCCAATTCGCCGCGCTTTGCATCCATAGAAGCAATATTTTGCCCCAAATCGGCGAAACGCTGTTTAACATCCGCGGCATAATGAGCGGCAATTTCCGATTTAAGCGGCTTGAATTCCTCTTCCAGCTGACGGCAGGTATCACTGATATTCTGCACATCGGCTTCCGTAAAGTCAGGTAGATGCGCCTTCCCTTTCATGTCATCCAGATTTTTATTGACTTTGCTGATTCTATCCAGTTTTGACTGATACCAGGCAATTTCATCCGCATTTCGGCTTTTAGACTTATGCTTTTCAATTTCCGGCACAAAGCCGTTTACAGAATCGGCGACCCGGATTACAACTTGCTGAGCATCCGCCATTTTTTGACTGAGCTGACGGGCTTTTTCAGCGCGCTGCTCCTGCTCCTGCGCTTCAAGCTGTTCCCAGTGCTCATCATATTTACGCGCCAGCTTTTCAATATTCAAATCCAAAGTCAGTTTATTGATTAAACCGGACAGACTGAAAGAAAACGGCGGAATTTCCGGCAGATTGGCAAAAACAACCTCAAAATTGTTATTCATTTTCCATTCCGAAACGTTAGCCGTGCCGCTGCCTTGAATATTGACGGCGTCATTTGCCATTTCAAAATTCTGATAATTCAAAACACCGCGGTCAAACTTTGCTTCGGCGCTGAATGACGGAAAGCCGGTTTCGCCGGATTGCAGGCTGTCTCTGATTTTTTGGAACAAGCCTTTAGAATATTTTCTATCCGTCAAATCCTCTTCGATTGCCGCAAAATCAAAACCCTCCAAAACCACATCCTTGCCGGCAAATTTAACATCTCCGGTATAGTTATTGACAAATTCGCTGACCGATGCGGCCGGCATTTCAAAAGTGCCTTCCGCTGCAAGAGTGCCGTCTGCGAATTTATAGATATTTCCACCTAAATTTTTCAAATCTATATTATCAAACTGCAAATGGCCTTTAACAACCGGCGACTGAATATAATTTATCTGCAAATTGCCTTTGGCTTTAACCTCTCCCATTTCCGCCGACAAGTTTTCCAGCCGCATGATATTATCCGAATTAAGAATATTTACCCGCAGATTATTGAAGGCCGTGCCGGAATAATAAGCCTTTGCCGCCGTCAAATCTATATCCAAATCCAAGTTGCGGTAAATATCAAAAACAAAGGTGTCGGCATTAAAATCCGGACGCGACAAAAAGTTATTTTCCTGCTGGCGGTTGATAGCCGGAGAACTCTTAAAAGCCTGAACATCGGTCACATTTTCCAAATTAAAATCATCCACATCTATTTTGGCCTTGATGTCATAGTTGTTTTTAATCTTATTGATTTCACCGGTACCGCTGTATTTAGCCACGCCCAACGAGCAATCCGCATCCGTAAATTTCCAGGCTGAAACTTTGCCGCTCAGCGCACTGCTGCAATTCAAAGCGCTCCGAATACCGGCTGCATTTTTAAGCGAACCGCCGACACTGCTTGCAAACTCGCCGAAGTTGGTGGTTTTCAGCGCCAATTTACCGTCAAACATAAACTCTTCGTCTTGCTTTACCTCGCCCTCATATTCAACTTTTGTATCATCGGCCGAACCGCTCGCTTTAAGCACGCCGCCGTGTAAATCGCCGTTATAGGTGCCGGCTGCCGCAAATTTCTGAGCGGCAAAAATCTTCCAATTCGGCCACGGCAATTTCAATGTATTTTTAACATTTTCCAAATTGTTAGACTGCACATCAAAAGCCAAATCTTTGAAAACTACATCTAAAGTGCCGATGTTATCTATATCCGCCTGAAGCTTAAAGTTTGTATCCAGCATATTTTCGGCAGAGGCTTCGGCCAGATGAATTTTGCCGTCTTCCGCATCTATCTGCAAATAGGCATTTTCCATAGAGGCTTTTCTAAACATCAGATTGTCGGCGTGCAATTTAGCATGCACGTTAAGCCATTTCAAAAAACTCAAGCTTTGATTATCTTCTTTAAGATTAGTCATAAAGTCGGCTTCATCTTCTCTTTTAGGCAGATAATTATTCAAATTCAGCGTATCCGCCGCCAGCTGCAGCTCATATAAATTGCCGTTTTCCTTAAATGTGACGCCGGCAACGCCAGTAATATTCATTTTATCCATCAAAAATTTGATATCATTAGCCGAAACCGCCGAGTTATTGCCGCTCAGGCTGAATGAAACCTGCGCATTGCGATAAGTTGCCTGCGTATATGACTGCAGCTGCAGCTCCATGCTGTTCAAAAAGGCCAAAAAGTCCTTACTGTCAACCGATACTTTCAAAAAATACTGCGGAGACTGCTTTTCTTCCACCAAGCTGCCTTCCATATTCAAAACCGTGTTGCCGGCGCAGGCCGCATAAAATTCATCCAGCGACAGCACATTGTCACGCCAGCTGCCTTTCAGGCTGACGCTTTCCAAAGAACCGGTATCGCTGTCATTCAGCACCACCCGCTCCGAGCTGATATCCGCATCTATATTGATGTTAAAGTCCGGCTTATAAACGCTGCCGTTATCTTCAAAGCTTTTATATTCCGCTTTCAAAATGGAAAGAAGCGGACGCAAATCCAAGTTTACCAGCTGATATTTCAGATTAACCGTACGGTTTTCGCCTTGTTCGGCGTACAGCGGAATTATCAAGCTGCCTGCGCCCTCAATCAGATTGTCATATTTTATAATAAAGCTGGAAAGCTTAATCTGCTCGCTGCCGCTTTCAATACCGACCGAAAACTGCAGCGGCACATTATAGACATCATCCAGCACTTTCATACCGGTCAAAACATTAGCAAAATCGGCGGTTTGCTTTGAACCTCCGCTGAAATCTCCCTTATAGGCCTGTTCATTCGGCATATAGACGCCGTCAAAGCGCAGAAAACTCTCCGACTTTGGATGGGTTATGGCAAAATTAACCGCCACATCGGCCAAACCGGAAAAACTGCCCAAACTTACAGCTATGCCGAAATGGTCTTGATTTTTGATAAAGTTGCCGTCCAAACGATATGGGCCGGCCAATGTTTCGGCCTGAATATCAGCGTTAAACTGCGACAAATCAAATTTGATATTTTCGGCGGCGTTTTCAAAATGCACCAGCGCATTTTGGATGCTCAAACTCTGCAGGCGGGTGTTCATATTCGAATCGTTAAAAACTCCGGCGCTGTTGCTTTTCCAATTCCATTCCCCCGCTTCATCAACGCTTACCCAAACTTCGGCGCCGATTAAAGAAAGCGAACGAATATCCGGCGAGCCTTTCAGCAGCGAGCGCAAAGAAACTTTGGTATCCAAACTGTCAATAGCCGCCAGCACTTCCGAAGTTTTATTCGGATTGATAATTTTAATATTCTTGGCA
This sequence comes from uncultured Eubacteriales bacterium, assembly GCA_963632615.1. Classification (GTDB taxonomy): domain Bacteria; phylum Pseudomonadota; class Alphaproteobacteria; order RF32; family CAG-239; genus RUG410. The sequence continues at coordinate 21,555 of CAVGVF010000005.1, read as the reverse complement.
TTCAAGGTAGGCTGTGGCAGCAATTCAACGCTTATCGGACCGGAAAATTCAATTTTTTTACCGGTAATTTCCGAAAATTTATCAGCTATTTCCTGACGATGGGTATTCCAATCTATAGTTGACACATAAGCGGTTAAACCGCCGACAGCCAACACACACACGCCCAAAAATATCAAAATTATTTTTTTAGCCACAGCTTTTCTCCCATAGGATATAAAGATAAACTTGACTTTTAGTGTATCTTATCCCTACAATAAATCAATATTTTTTTCTTTAACGGGGTAAAACTATGGAAAATACCGAAAAACTGTTTGAATTGGCGGCAAGCTGCCGCTTAAACGCCTATACGCCATACTCAAAATTCAAAGTCGGAGCGGCAATTTTAGGCCATAGCGGCAAAATATTCTGCGGCTGCAATGTTGAAAACGCTTCTTATCCGTGCGGAACCTGCGCCGAAGCCGGAGCAATCTCGGCTATGATTTCCGGCGGAGAAAACAAAATCAGCCAAATTCTGATTGTGGCCGATACTCCGCAAATTTTACCCTGCGGCAACTGCCTGCAAAAAATCTTAGAGTTCGGCGATGCAGACACACTGGTGCACAGCGCGGACTTGAGCGGCAAAATAAAGACATTCAGACTTTATGAACTTATGCCTAATTTTTTTAAAGCCGGAGATATGAAAAATGCTGAATAACTCATTAAACTATATAAAACAGCAGCTTAACGGATTTATTCCGGATACAGCCTTAATTTTAGGTTCCGGACTGGACGGTGTAAGCCAAGCGATAGAAAACCCGATTTACCTGAATTACGCCGATATTCCGGATTTTCCGCAAACCACGGTCGCCGGACACAAAGGACGCTTTGCCGTCGGGAAAATCGGCAATCACAATGTAATTTGCATGGAAGGGCGTTTTCATCTGTATGAGGGAATCGCTCCGCAGCTGATTGCCGAGATTATCGGATTGCTGGCTGAATTAGGCGTGCAGCAGCTGATTATTACCAATGCCGCCGGTTCGCTGGATATCAATATGCCGGCCGGCAGCGTTATGCTGATTAAAGATCATATAAATTTCAGCGGACGCAATCCGCTTATCGGCGCGCATGACGAGCCCTATTTTCCGGATATGAGCGATGCTTATAATGCAAAAACGCGCGGTATTGTCAAAGATTTGGCCGATGAATTGAATATGAGCTTATATGAAGGCGTTTATCTGTTTGCGCTGGGACCTAATTATGAAACACCGAGCGAAGTCAAGCTCTTTAGGATGTTCGGCGCTGATGCTGTCGGAATGTCTACAGTGCCGGAGGTTATCGCCGCCGTGCACAAAGGGCTGAAAGTTTTGGCTTTTTCGGTAATTTCCAACCTGGGCACCGGCTTAACCTCCGAAGTGCAAAACCATCAGGATGTGCTGGCGCAAGTTGAAAAATCATCTAAACAGCTTGAAACTTTAATCAAAACTTATCTGCAACAATACTAAGGAAAATAATCATGATACCTCAAGAAATTATCCGCCGCAAACGCAACAAAGAAACTCTCAGCGCCGAGGAAATAGGCAATTTTATAAAAGGCATGGCTAGCGGAGATGTGGCAGATATACAAGTTGCCGCATTGACTATGGCTATTTTTTTGAACGGATTTAATGCCGCCGAGACCACGGCCTTAACTCTGGCAATGAGAGATTCCGGCGATGTTTTGAGCTGGGAAGGCTTTGACAAGCCGATTGTAGATAAACATTCCAGCGGCGGCGTCGGCGACAAAGTCAGCCTGATGCTGGCTCCGCTATTGGCTGCCTGCGATGTGTATGTTCCGATGATTGCCGGACGCGGCTTGGGACATACCGGCGGAACGATTGACAAGCTTGAGGCTATTCCGGGCTACAATACGCAGGCTGATATCGATTTGTTTAAGAAAACCGTTAAAAACGTCGGCTGCGCCATTATCGGACAAACTGCAAACCTGGCGCCGGCCGATAAAAAAATCTACGCCATCCGCGATGTGTGCAGCACAGTGGAATCCATACCGCTGATTACGGCTTCCATACTTTCTAAAAAACTCGCCGCCGGACTGCAATATCTGGTAATGGATTTGAAATGCGGCAACGGCGCGTTTATGGGCAACTTTGACGATGCCAAAGCTTTGGCGCAGTCTATTGTTGATGTGGCCAACCACGCCGGAACCAAAACCAGAGCCGTGCTGACCGATATGAATCAAGTTTTGGGCAAAACCGCCGGCAATGCCGTAGAAATTAAAGAAGCTGTCGACTATTTGAAAAATGAAAATGTTGAACATCGTCTGGATACGGTAACCAAAGAGCTCGGCGCCGAACTGCTTTTACAATGCGGACGCTGCCAAAGCTTCAATGAAGCCCGTGATTTGCTGGAAAAAGCCCATGCTTCCGGCGCTGCTTTAGAAAAATTTGCGCAAATGGCAGCTGAATTGGGCGCAGACAAATCTTTTGCCGACAATCCGGAAAAATATCTGCCGCAAGCTAAATATCAAAAACCGGTATTTGCCGAAACAGACGGCTATGTCTGCGCCATGGATACCCGCGCTATCGGCGTCAGCATTATCAAACTGCACGGCGGACGCACCATTCCGGGGCAAAAACTAAACTTAGCCACCGGCTATACGGAATTTGCCCAAATCGGCGACAAAGCCGAAGCCGGGCGCACTCCGCTGGCGATTGTGCATTATGACGATGAAGATGAATATACCGCTGCCAAACAAGACCTGCTTGCTGCGATTGAAATACGCGAAAAGCAGCCGCCGATGCACAACCCGATTTTGATGAAAATCTGAAATATTGCAAAAAAGGAAAGCAAGTGAATACTCAGTTGCTTTCCTCGGCTTTACTACCTTTGTTTGAGCTTATAAAAGGCTGTTTGAAAACGCATTGTTTACAATCAAATACTTTTATAATATATCAAATCATAAGGCCTTCTGTGTTCGTTTTACATTGTAAAAGTATTTAATCGCTTAAATTTTTCTACGCTGTATTTTTGAACTCAGGGTTCAAAACCGCGGCTTAGAATTTAATTGCTTAAAAACACCCGCCGGCTGCATCTTGAACACTTTTTATTTATGCTTTTCCCTCTTCTTTTCAAGCAATATAGAACTAATTATCAAACTAAGCAAGCTGAGCCTGGTAGAGCGAAGCATAAATGCTGTCCGGTTTAGCCACAAGCTCGTCATGCGTGCCGATTTCGGCAATCTTGCCATAGTTTACCACTACGATTTTGTCGGCGTTATGCACGGTAGACAGCCGGTGGGCAATCACAAATACGGTACGGTCGGCCATGAGGTTGTCAATCGCTTTCTGCACAATGGCTTCGGACTTGTTATCCAGAGCCGAGGTCGCCTCGTCCAGAATCACAATCGGAGCGTTTTTGATAAAAGCGCGGGCAATCGCTATGCGCTGTTTCTGACCGCCGGAAAGCAGTACCCCGCGTTCGCCGATTTGCGTATCCAGCCCGTTCGGCAGCTCTTTAATAAAATCTGTCAGACAAGCACAGGAAACCGCATATTTCACGGCTTTTTCATCGGCATTTTCATTGCCCAGCAGAATATTATCGCGGATAGAGCCGGAAAACAAAAAGTTATCCTGAAAAACCACCGCAATTTTATCGCGCAGGGAATTCAGCTTATAGTCGCGGATATCCGTGCCGTCTATCAGAATTTGTCCGGACGTGACATCGTAAAAGCGCGGCAGCAGATTAACAAGCGTGGTTTTTCCGCCGCCGGAATTGCCGACAAACGCAATCGTCTGGCCTTTTTTGATGTTCAGGTTAATATCCTGCAGCACCGGTTTGCCGGCGATATATTCAAAATTGACATGCTGATAGGAAATGCCGCGTTTAATCTCTCGCAGCTCCTTTGCATTCGGGCGGTCGCAGATTTTCTGTTCCATTTGCAAAAGCTCAAAAACGCGCTCCATCGCCAGCAGAGCCACCTGCACATTGTTAAAGTTGTTGCCGATGCCCTTTATCGGGTTATAGAGCAAAATCAGCGCCGCCACAAAAGAAACAAAGTTGCCGGCTGTAATCTGATGATGCACAATCAAATAGCTGCCGACCCAAATTACCAAAGCAATACCCAGCGACACCACAAAGTGCATTAAAGGCGAAAGCATGCCGGTGCGCTGCACCATTTTCATCCCCAGCTTAAACACGCGGCGCAGAGTATCGTCAAAGCGGCTGTTTTGGTAGTCGTACAAATTATAAGAAGAAATCACGCGGTTGCCGCAAAAGCTTTCGTTATAGTGGGTTACCACCTCGGCGCTGGTAAACACGCTCTGCTTGTTGATGTCTTTAATGCGCTTGCGCACTCTGGTCAGCGGAAACAGGGCGCAAAACAGCACAATCACGGCAATAACCGCCAACTGCCAGCTGTTGTAAAAAAGCACGGCAATCAAAGACACAGACGAGAAAAAGCGGGTAAAAAACTGTTTGATATTGCTTAAAAGCCCGCTGCACGCCGCGTCCACATCGTTATTAAAGCGCATCATCACATTGCCGGAAGTAGTGGTGTCAAAATAAGAAGCGTCAAATTTCATAAGCTTTTCAAACAGCGAAATTTTTACATCGCTGGCAATGCGATTGCCCACCCAAGTGTTTGTAAAATTAGCGGCAAAAGTCAACACGCCCTGCAAGGCGCTGAAAACAATAATCACCAGCGGAATCCACAGCGTATTGGTGTTTTTTTCTATCATCATCACATCCATATACGGCTTGAGCGCCCAAGCGATGACGGCATCCATAGCGCCGACCGGCAGCGTCAGCAAAACAGCCAGCAGCGCTCTGCCCCAATACGGCTTAACAAAAGGCCACATCTGCCCGTAGTCATACAGCACATGATTATTTTTGATTTTTTCTTTTAACTTTGCAAACATATTTATCCTTTGATTTTTTGAGCGTATTTTAGCCGATATTTTTCAAAAGTAAATAATTTGTGGCAAGATATAAACGTAAAAAAAGCTAAAACACAGCCTTATTGCTGCTTGCTATAGTGTTTTATTAACTTTTTATACGCAAAATAGTTTTTCAGTTTATGCCCGCGCCAATGCAGCAAGCCTTTCTGCTTTAGTTCGCTCAGCTCTTGAGCAAAAGCCTGCCACAATTCTGCCGATGTATCTTTTGGTGTAGCGGCACAGCGCCGAAACTCTTCGGCTAAAATAGCAGGAATAAGATGTCTTTGCATAAATTTCAGTTCTTTTTCAGCTGCTGATTTCTGATAAATATCACATACAAAATTCAGTCCGGCAGCAAAATCTTTAATAGTCTGCACCGTAGATTTTTGAGCAGAAATAGACTGCGGATTTATGGTATAAAAATAAAGTTTGGCATCCAGAATAACCGTTTTAGGCTTGCGAGCCAAAACCGCATAAGTGTGCGGATAATCTTCAAAATGAATTTTCGGTATAAATTCCAAACCGTTCAAAAGCTCGCGCTTATAAAGCTTAGTCCAAACATTAAAGGAAATTCTGAATTTACCGTGCTTGGTTTGGCAAAACAGCGGAGTATTTGTAACTTTGCTTTTAATTTTATTCAGCTCATATTTTTGCGGTGCGATATGCCCGTTTTTGTTTTTCAGAAAGCCAAAGCACACCATTTCTGCCTGATATTTTTCAGCAAAGCTGCAGGCGGCTTCCAAACATTGCGGATGCAGGCAGTCATCAGAATCTAAAAAATACACATATTCGCCTTTTGCCTGTTTCAAACCGTTGTTGCGAGCCATGCTCAAGCCTTGGTTTGTCTGATTGATTATGCTAAACCGCTTGTCTTTGGCGGCGTATTGCTGCAAAATCTGCAAAGAATTGTCCTTAGAACCGTCATTGACGCAGATTGCCTGCCAATGCGGATAGGTTTGCGCCAGCAAGCTGTCCAGACATTCCGGCAGATATTTTTCCACATTATACACCGGAATAATTACCGAAACAGTTTTATCCGATTTAACATAATTTTTGCCTATGCAAGTCATTTATATCAAGCTCCGCTTTGCAAAATTTATACAACTCAAGGTTAGAGATTTTATCGGCTGGTGTCAAACAAATTTTTATAGTTTTAAAACAAAAAAACAGAGAGCCTCTGCCCTCTGCCTTTTATATTTTTGTTTTTTACTTATTTTCAGAATTTTTCGGCTGGAAAAATACTTTACGTGTTGCAATAATCAAAGCAAGCAGCTCACCGCCGTAGCACAAAGCAATCAATCCCCAGGCTAAATATTCTTTTAACTGCGAACCGACGCTTTCTGACAAAAGAACCGGCACAACTGCCGCACTTACTATATACAAAATCAAAGAAACACAGCCGATGTAATGCATATATACGGAAATTTTAGGAAACTTTGTGATAAAACTCTGCAAAAAGCTAAATCTCTCTTTTCGGAACAAACCGACAATCAGGAGAATGACAAAGGCCCAAAACATAACGTCTGTTATAGTCTCAATAGGAGCCGCTAAAGATTCAATCCAACGTCCCGGCTCCGTAATCAGATAGTCTATTGTAAAATATAATCCGGCAAGCACACACAGCCCTTTACCTTTTATTTCCATTTATCATTCTCCCGATGCAGTTAAATTAAATAATATTTAAGTAGTAAAACAAAATAATTACAAATGCAAGCAAAATAGCTTTACTTTTGTCCATTATTTTTTTCAGCTTCCTGCTGAGCGGCTAAACTTGCGCCGCCGCTGGAAAAAGCTCCGGCTAACTTAACTCCGGAGTCTACTGTTTTGAACATATTATCCCAGCCGCTTTGGCGCGCCGAGGTCAGACGGTTTTCAATATCCTTATTAGTGCCGTACAGGTTCGCCTGATTCTGATAGCCGGAAACCGAACCCTCCAGCAGCGCTTTAATTTGCTGAATATAATTCAGCTGCGAGTTATTATTGAAATTTGCGCTGTTAATATTGTCGCTCAAGCTTTGGCTATAGGCGCCCTGCCCCGCGGCAATACTTTGATAAGCCGCCTGATTGAGCGCCTCATTCTGCTTTTGCTGCAGGTCGTTCATCGCCCGCTGATAAGCCTCGCTGCCCACGCCGATGCCTTGGTTAGCTAAACTTGTCTGCAAATCCGCCTGTTGCTGCTGATATTGTGGCGTAAGCTTGTCCACAGCCGACTGATACACGGCGTTTTCCGCCCTCTGGCGAGCCTCGTCCGAACCGTTTACCGAAAATTGATATTCCGGCATATTGCCCAGATTCCGGCTCATGCTGAGCGCCTGCCCCGTCATATTTTTCAGGGTATTGTCATAGTTTGAGGTATCATAATTACCCAGATAATTCAGATAGTTCTTTTCATAACCGTATTTATCGGTTGATGAATTTGCAAAAACTTTTCCTATTGATTTACTCATTTATTTTCTCCTTTTCTTTTATCCATTTACATTCTTCTTTCAGCATGCCGAAAATATAGCAGTCTTCGCCGTTTTCACGATAAGCCCTGAACATTCCCTCTTGCTGAAATCCGAGTTTTTTTACAAAATTAACGCTGGTGGCATTGCTTTTGCTGACCAGCAGCGAAATGCGCCGGCATTTTAATTTGTTAAAGGCCATGTCAAACATAACTTTTAACATGCGGCGGTTACACCAGCGCTTGTCCGCGCTGTAAACTGTCCACCAAACCTCTATGTTGGGGCGGTAGCTGTGAAAAATCAGCCCGCCCAGCATTTTTCCGCCTTGGGCAAAGCCATAGGTCATGTGCTTGTCCAGCCAGTCGGTATTCTCGCCCAGCCCCTTGCAAACCCATTTGGCAATGATATTGTTTTTATCGGGCAGAATCTCATATTCATCGTTCATAGCACCCCGCTCCCGACTTCATAGCGGATGCCGGTTTCAAACCACTCTATCAGATTGCCTTTAGTTTTGGTTTTAAAGACCACGCTGGCTTTGTAGCCGGTAGAAGAATTGGCTATCCATTGGCTGCGGATAGAAGTGCTTTCGGCGGCGCCCCATTTTATGCCCAGCGGCTCTTTGGAGCTTGACCACTTGGTTTCATTCCACTTATGCTGGCCGGAAGCGGCAAAGTTTTCTAAATAGTCAACTTTGCGGTTTTCCATATCCATATTGGTATAAATAACCAGCGAATAGCCGGTGCTGGATTTGGTACGCGGATTCAGCAGCTGAATTTTTTTGACGCTGTTGCAGCCTAAATCATTATAGGCTTGCTCCACATGTCCGCTGATTTCTACTCCGTTGTCGGAATAGCCCTCGTCAAACAAAAAAACGCCCTCATCGGCGCCGAAATACAGCCGCTGATTATACAGCCCCCAGCAATGCGCGCGGATATCCGTAAAACGGCACCAAGCGCCGGTGTTTACGTTAATCACATGCTGCTCGTATTGGTTGGAAACAGGCACGTTAAAAAGCCCGTAGCCGCCGCGGCTGTAAATTATACCCTGCCAGCCGTAACGCTGCAGATTATGCGCAGTCCGCGACAGCACCAGCCCGCGTATGGCGTCGCTGAAAGCTATCTGCGACGCGTTGGCCTGCTCCAGCGGCAAAGCTTTAGACAGCGGGATATAGCCGTCTTCCGAAATTATCACGACATCGCCCTGATACGGCACCAAACAGCTATAGCCAATCGGACGGCTGATTTTATAGGAACCGCGCAGCTGCCAGCTGTTGGCGCTGTTGATATCGGAGCCGACATAAACCAGCGCTTCGCCCTCAGACGTGATAAAAACCGTCAAGTCGTCTATACCCTGCCCGCCGTCCTGCGTCCAGTTGGCAACCGCCACCAGCTCGCCGCCGAAACGCGCCACTTGCGCCAAATCAAAGCAATTCAGCTTGCCCGCAATATTGCCGGCGGTTTCCGGATACCAGACTTTGAGCGTGCCGCTTTCCACAAACCACAAACGCTGCTTAGAAAGCCCGACATTGGCTATACGCAGCGGGTTTAGGTTCGCGGCGCTGAAGCCCCAATCCTCAAAATGCTCAGCCCCGCTGTCATCCTGCCAATAGACTTTCGGGACATCGCTGCCGTTTACAAAATACAGATAATTTTTATATTGCTGCGTCCGGCAATAGCTGTTTGAAAATTTTACGTTTTCATAGGCTGACACATTTTTGCGCGAGCTTATGTTATAGGCTTTGCCGCCAGAAACCGCAAAAAAATAATTGCTGCCGCCGTTTTTATATTCCGCCAGCGTGCAGACTTTTTCCGGCAGCTTCACATATTCCGTATAGCCTTTGCGCAGCGCCACTTTGGTGTCCAGCGGCATATAATTATCCATAACCACGGCATAGCCTGCCGCCATATCCGCCAAGCTGTCGCGGACGTTAAGCCCTTTAATCGGCGCCGGCAGCGTATAGCTTACCGATTTATTGCCCCTTGCTGCTAACTTTAACTTCATTGACTATTACTCCTGTTTTGCCTAAATCGTCCGCCGGATGCGCCAGACAGATATCGGCCGCGGCATGCTCGGCGCCGAAACGCTTTTTAAGCTCGCGCTGAAATTCGTCATATTCTTCGCCGTAATCCAAGCCGCTGCGTTTCAGCCAGCGCCACAAAATATTCAGTTTTACCAGATATTCGTCAAACACCGGCACATCCGTATTGGCGGTCAGTTCGCTTTTTTCTTCAAAGGTGTCAAAATCCCACGCCACTCCGTTGGAGCGATATTGAAACACAATCCGCATTCCTCCGGCCGGCGGCGTTAAAAATATAAAACGCCCGTTCTGAATTTTGAATTTAAGATTATTGCCGGGGCTGGAAAAATATTTTTCGCGCATCCATTGTTCCGGCGTAATGGCTCCGATAACGCGTTCTTGGCTGTCTTTAATAAAAATAGTATTGTTCAGCAAACAATAAAAATCCGGCAAAAACTCAGCTATCGGATATTGAGTGCGGCCCTCAACCGTGCGCAGGCAGCCCTCTTTTGTCAGTTCCTGCCAATCGCCGTAGCGCAGCAGGCTGTCCAGCGCCGACTTGGCCACGCTCAAAAAAATACTTTCCTGCTGGCTGTTGGCGTCAAACAAATTATCGGGGCGCTTAGTCGCCGCCAAATCGGCAACCTCGCGGCAAATTTCCAAAATAGTTTTCATTTTCTTTCTCCGTTTTCAGCAGCGGCATTTTTCTTGCGTTCTTCACTCAAGGCTCGTTGCACAACAGCCAACTGCTCGCGCAAGGCTTCTATTTCTCTCTCATATTCAACTTCTTTCTTAGCAAAATCATCTAACATTTTGTTGTTATTTGATTTTTCTAAAAACATTTCAGCCAAAACATGTTCATCCTGCAAACCTAAGCTCTGCACCTTATCGATATCCAAACCGGCCAAGGCCTCGACAGTAAACACGCCGCGGCTTTTGCAGGTAGCAATTTCCGCCGCCGTCAAAAATGCAAACTGCTCTAAAGGAGTACCGTTTTCCACCTGCTTTTTAGAAAGCTGATACAAAGCGTATTCCTTGGGAAAACGTCTGATTTTTTCGGCCGTTGCCGGTTGATTGAAAACTTCGGTGCTGTTATCTTTAAGGCGGATTTCTATATAAGTAACATTTTTGAAAACCGGCAGCCCGTTGTCCGCCACTTCATTTGTTTTTACCGCTTTGTCATAAAATCGAGCTGCCACGTTTTTTTCGCTTTCGCCTTGCCCGATAACCTGCTGAAACAGTGCATAATCCATATCCATAACTTTTCCTTTCGATTTAACTTATGATTATAACATATTGAAAAGGAGTGATTTTTTGTTTATCACTCCTTTTCGTGCAACAACTATTCTTTAGTGTTAATCAAAACGCCTTGAACAGCCGCGTTAGACATTGTCATATTGCCGGCCCAACCGATAATGCGATATAACGCATCCTGATTTATCGACATTCTGTCGCCGCCGATAATTTTCATATTACGGTCTCTGTGAGTGCGCAGATAAATGTAGTTGGTGTTCAAAAAGTACATGTGTTTTTCCGGACAATGACCGCCCTGGCCGCCGTCAAAAATCACATCAGCTCCCTTGAATTTGAGGCTGGTAAAACCGGCGTCCGCCATTTTAGGGTCAGAAAAACGCTGCATAGCCGCCAATGATTCATCAAACAATGTATAAAGCACATCATCGCAGACAATCAAATCCGGCTTGTCGGCATTGCGGCAACATTTATGATACAAAGTATTCATCATCTGGCGAATGTTGGAGGAATCAACATCGGCGCTGACCGACTGATTGCGCCAAAATTCGTTTCCGGCAGCCGAACGGTCAATACCGCCGACCGTACCGGAAGCCGGATCATCGGCAACCAGCAAAGCCAAACCGCCGATTTCTTTGCCGGCCGAACCGGTGCCGTCGCTGTACAAAGCCGCCGACATCTGGTTTTTCAAAGTCTTTTCGGCATTGGAAATACGTTTTTCCAACAAATCCATAACCTGTTCCGGCCCGCTGTTCATCAGCAATTCTTCGCCGGAAATCGCCACCGGCACGGCGCACAGTTTCAAGGCATATTCAGCCGCGGTAAACAACTGTTTCGGAGTATAGTTAATGGTATCGTAACCCGAATACCACACCATATCGCCCTCGCCGTATTCCAATTCTTCCAAAATTTTGGAACCGCCGGTCAGCTGGCGCATTTTGCCTTTGTCTTTTAAGCGGGTTAAAAGTGCATTGTTTTTAGAAATATTATCAGCCAATTCTTTTGAACGATTGTTCAAAGTTACGGTAAACACTTCATTGTAATCTTTATTTGTCATTTTTTTATCCTTTTTATAAAATTTAAATTAATCCAAAAAAGCAGCCATATTTTTTTCAATCTCTTCCCTCAAGGTCAGAGGTCTTTCCGGCGCTTTTGCTTTTCCCTTTGGGGAAAATGTCGCTTTCTGCGCTTTTTGCGCTTCATCGGCATCTGAGTTGATTTTTTTAGCAATCAACTCTTTGCGGACATCGGCATCGAGCCAAACCGCCTGTTTGTAGGCGTCTTCAAAACTCGCGGCCAGCCCGCTTTGCAGCAAGGCTCGCATTTGATTATAAACAGTCTCAAAATACGGATGTAAGCTGCGCCCGTTTTCGTCTTTTTGTGCGCCAAATGCTTGCAGCCGACTGTTAAAATCACCGTTTTGCCGTTGTTGCAAATAGTCTTTCAGATTGTGGAAACTTGCATCAAGCTCTGCCAATCTGTTTAAAATTCGATTAGAAAATTCGGTTTGCGGAATTTCTGAAAATTGGGCTTTGACATGAAAAACTTTAGCCAAAGCATCCAAAGTTTCGGCCGGACGGCTATGAATTTGCTCATCCACATAAACCAAGCCCTCCAGCCATTCTTGAAAACTGCTGATGCCGTCATTCAGCCGGCGTTTTTGAAAAACATCGTCAAAACCGTTTAAGCTGTTTAACAGTGCCAGTTTTGCCGATATTTCTTTTCGTTCGGCTTTCAGCTTTTCATCACGTTTGCACAAATAATTCTGCCACTTCGGCGAAAGTTCTCCGAAAGCCGCCGCATATTCCGGTTCAAAATCGGCAGGAGCCGTCAAAGGCCTGCGCTCCGT
>CAVGVF010000005.1:0-9074 GCA_963632615.1 uncultured Eubacteriales bacterium | reverse complement strand
TATAATCCGAATGTCTTGAACTGACGTTCAAGTTCTTTTCTTAAATCATTCATTTCCATATCATCCTTTTGTAATTATAAAGAAAATCGGCAAACAAAGACTGCCGCCGTTCTCTTTCTTGTTGATTGCGAATATTCTGATAATATTCGGGTGAATAGTCGCCCGCCAAGGCTAACCCCGTGGCGCGTAAATACTTGTCAACGTCCGCGACCGAAGACGCGACAGATCCGTCCGGAAGAAGCACTTCTTCCGCGAATTGCCTGCTGATGTATGTCATCATATTTCTCCGAATTCCGGGTATAAAAAAACGCCTTGTTTTCATATCAACAAAGCGTTTTGCTCCCTAAAGCTAATAGTTATTTTTTACCAAAGTCATCACGATATTCTTCTTCGCTTCTTTCCGGAGCAAGTTCGTTGTCGCTGTAAGCGTTTTCATTTTCCGGCTCTGACGAAACATTAGAAACTCTTCCGTAAGCTTCATCTTCCGGCAGCCAGCCATAGGCTTCGTTTTCACGTACCATTCTTGATTTGTAACTCATTTTATTTTATCCTTTCTCTTAAAAAAATTACCATTTATCATCGGCGGAATTTTTAGCGCGAAACATACTTTCTATGCTGTCGCTCGGCAGACGTCCGCACTCTTCGTCCGACCGCTCAAAAACCGGCTCGGCAAAAGTCAGCGCCAAAGCATCCGCCATATCCGGCGACTTGCCCAGCCGTTTTTTAATTTCTTCTTTTTCTTCAAGCTGCAAGCGTCCGCGGCTGTCATATTTTTTATTGACGGCGCACAGCTCGTTTGCCAAATTTTCATCGTTCGGCAGCTCCACTTTTTGCTCGCCGCTCAGCCATATCCGCAGCTCGTCCCACATCTCGGCGCGCCGATTGTGATAACGGTCGTCAGCCAGCGCCTTAGCGCCGAACATCACCGCCCGCACAACCCGCTTAAAACCGCGGTCGTTCAAAATATCGACCACGCCGCCGCCCACACCGCCTGCGTCTACAAACACCCGCGCCGGCTTATATTGGCGTATAAAAAAAGTGGCGCGGTTTGCCACTTCTACATTATCCAAACGGGCATAACTTTCAAAGAACAGGCACTTCCTCCCGCGCCGGAAGCAAAACACGCTTTTATCATCGCCGAAACGCGCCACATCCAGCCCGATAATCAGCGGAGATGACGGATTTTCCAGCCTGATTTCAAACGCCTGACGCACCAATATCGGCGCAATCAGCTTATAGCTCCCGACCGCCACCGGCGCCCCCAGCCAGATATGCTCATAATCTTCGGGGCTTTCCTTTTGGCATTTTTGCGCCAGATAGCGCATTTCTTCCGGACAAAACGGATTATCGGTATAGTTTACCTTAACCACCAAAGTCCGCTCATCGGGATGCGCGCCGACAGCCTGCCAAACCGGGTCGTTTTCTTCTTCCCTGTTCATAGAAATCCAAATTTCCGAACCGGCCTTGCGGATTGTCGGATCCAAAATCTCCCAGCTTTTTTTGCTGATTTTCTGAGCCTCTTCCAGCCAAACAATATCTATCCCCTCCAAAGATTTGATATTGTTTGAATCCTGTTCGCGCAGTCCTTTAAATATAAAAACCGTGCCGCTGAGCTGATTGACTATTTTAGTTTCGCTGATTTTATAATCACTTAGCCCATAAAAGTTAATGCGGTCGTTCAAAAGTTTATATACAGAATCCTTAATACTGTCCTGCACTTCGCGCATACAGGCTATCCGCAGCTTTTTCATGCGCCCCAGTAAAAGCAGACTGTCGGCAAAGGCATACGATTTTCCGCCGGCACGTCCGCCGTAATAAAGTTTATAGCGGCGTTTCAGCTTCATCAGCGGCGCAAATATTTTCGGTATTCTTGCTATCATTCTGTTTGTCATTTACAAAATCCACCAATATTTTTGTTAAGTTTTCCGCCGGCTGCGCACATTCTTTATCGGTCTGCATCGAGGCGATTTTACATTTTAATTCTTCGGCTTTCAGAGCCAGATTTATATTGCCCTCATCCACCGCCATCTGCTGCAGACGATTAAGCATCTCCAAACTCTCGGCAAAAGAATATGCTTTTAGTTTTTTCTTAGCCATTATTCCTCCTTATTCCACATCGTTATAAAAAATATGATTGCCGGCAACATAACACGGGATTTTGCCGGCCGCCCACTTGGGCTTAACCTGCTTGGTATGATAAAACAAAGCGCCGTTGGTAAAATCAGCTAATTGCCCTAACAGCGCTCTTTGCGCAATCTGCAGGCATTTTTGAAAACCGTAAGCGGTGATTGTTTTTTGACACAGCAGCTTATAGTTTGGATCATTTTTGTTCCAGCAGCTGAACTGCGCCTTTTTCAAACAAGTCTGCGCCACGCTCGGAATTTTTTTGCCGTTAAGCACCTCATAGCCGGTAAACCATTTGCCGGATTTATAACGGTTCATAATCACGCACGCCACCGCCTCCAATCCTTCATCGCCCTCGCCACGCGCTTCGCCGAACAAGGTGCGAGCCAAAATCTGCAAATCATTCTCGGTCATTTTTACCTGCCTTTCCGGCAATCAGAGCCGATAATTTGGTTTTAATAAATTCATTGCCCCATTCGTACAGCGTGCGGCTGAACAAAATCACCACACACGAAATACCGCTGCGGGTTGCTCCTGAAAGCGCGGCATAATCTAAAAGCAAATACATAATATAGCCCATACAAAACGCCAGCACGGCGTCTATGGTGGCTTGAAAAAAGCCTTTATAGCGAATATAGGCTGACGCAATCGCCATCAGCACAAAAAGCATTACTGTTTTTATGTCATATATCATTTAACCTCTAAAAAATTTTGTATATAAGAAATGCCCCGAAGCAGCCGAAAGAATGGCCGCATAACGAGGCATTTTTAATTGGAAAAATTGTTTTTATTTGACAGTTATCGTTTTTATATGTATAAACAAAAAGCCGGCTGTTACAGCAACCGGATTTTCTTAACTAGGAAAGGGTTAAACCTATCTTAACTTCTTTCATTACAGTTAAGATAACCTATTTTTGTATAAAAGTCAAGACTTTTATCAAACTTAGGTGGTTTTATCCCTTTCCCAACCGTCTGTATAGACTGAAAGGAAAGAGATGGACAACTTGATCAAAGTTCTTAGCATTATAATCTTAGTGCTAAAAATCATCATCCTTCTTTTAAAGAATTAGTATGATGAGACGGAGATTTCAAGCGTTTTTTAACTTGTTTTCTCCGTCCTTTGATAGTTAGTCATTATCTTTGGCTTTCCAGTTTTCAAAGTCCAATACCTCAACCTCCGGAAAATCGCTCTCTTCCGGAATATTGCGCAAATATTCCAGATAATACAAACATTGCCGATAGGTTTCAGCGCTGTCGGTTGGCGGCAAATCTGCGGCCAGCTGTTTTTCATATCTGTCGGCTTTAGCCAGCGCCGCATTCAAATATTCATCGCGTTTAGCCCGAACTTTGGCTGCTTTTTCGGCTGCTGTTTCCGTTGCTCCGGCGGCAACTTCAAAATATTCCGGACGCATATCGGCAATCTGACAGCCGTTTTGCCGGCAATATTCCACCATCCGCGCATAAATTTTCGGGTTCCATTCTCCGTTTTCTAAATAAAGTCTGAAGCCCTCGCTGATTTCTGCTCCGTCATCGAGCCATTCTCGAACAAACGGCTGAGCGGTTTCTGCATTTAACTCATTTTCTTCCATTATTTTCTCCTTTCTGTTAAGCGGCATAGCCTATGGCTACCCAATCTAAAAAAGCCACTCGGCTGGAAACAAGACTGAATCCGGTAGTTGTTTTCAGTTTAGAGTTCACGACTATATCAACCGGACTGCTCAAGTCGGCTGCACCGGCCGTTGCTGCGGCAAACACCACATACGAAGTGTTTTTATAAGGCGTATCAAACACCACCGCCGAATCTTTTGAAGTATCAATTTGCCCGAACTGCACCAAAAATTTGTTGCCGAATTTGCAGGCCGTATCAGACTTCAACAGCGTTGTTACAATAGAATTGACGTTTTCTCCGGCCGGACAAGCCGTTATCACATTATCGGCGCTGTCAACGTTAATGCTGATTTCATGCGATATATTTTTAATACCTTTTACCCAAAGCGCCGATTTAATAAAACCGGTTGTCAGCATAGCCGAATAAACGGTTCCGTATTCCGCCATATTTTTATCTCGAGCCGAAAAGCCGAAAAAGTTATTTTCCGCCGGCTTATCGCCAACTGCATATTTGGTGGTTTTAAACAACGCCCGGCAGTCGCTGCTTGAATTGGTAAAAACGTTTGTAGTCGACAGCTTTGCATATTTAGCATCGGCATACGCCACATTAACGGCTTCCGCCGCCGTAACGCCAATCGGCGTCATCACGGTGGTATAAGCCTTGCCTTCGGCCGTAACATGGCTGCCGACAACCGCATCAACAACAGTTCCGTCTGTTTTATAATTACGCGCCAAAAGCATATTGTGCACCGTACCATCCGTTCCAAGCTGACAGCGCATATCGCCCAAAATTTTATTGCCGCTGTCCATAATCCGAAAACTCCGCATCTGTATGGCGGCAGGCTTGACACCGGCCGTAAAGCCGCTGTGTTTTTGATACAATGAAGAATCCGCCGCATTGCTGATTGCCATAAACTGCGTTGCGGTTAAGGTTCCTGATTTGACTTCATTGCCGGTTTTGTGCAGCAAGTTGCTGTCCTGAATATTAGCTGCACTGGCGGCCGCGCTTTTGGCACTGGCTGCGGCTCCGGCGGCGCTGGATGCTGCATCCGATGCACTGGCAGCAGCTGAAGATGCACTTGAGGCTGCCGCGGCTGCTTTGCTTGAAGCCGTGTTTGCACTCGCCGCCGCATTAGCTGAGCTTGCTGATGCTGCCGAAGCGCTCGAAGCTGCAGCTGCTGCCTGATTTGCGGCCGTTGCCGCGCTGCTTGCCGCATTGGCGGCACCGGCTTGAGCCGAACTGCTGCAGGTTGACGCATTTTTTTCACTCGCTGCAGCCGCTGTTTTTGAACTTTCCGCCGATTTTGCGGCATTTTCAGCCCTCTCGGCGTAACTTGTCATATTTTTTGCCGTAAAAGCCTCTATTTCCGGCATAGAAACATTCAGCACATACTGTTTGATTTCCTCCTGTCCGGATTTTATATACATCAGCTCAACGTCCAAATCCAAAACAACTTCATCCTGCCAATAAACCTCTATTGACTGCGAATCAACCAAATTTATAACCATATTTTCTTGCATTTCCGCCTCACTTTGTCACTTGATTGGTTATCCGAAACGTTCCGATTTTTGCCACATCCTGCGGAAAAACCGTGTTTACATCGCCGTTGGCAAAAGTTACCTGAATATCGGTTTTGTAATTTCCAACCGGTATTGAAGTTTCGGCCGGGCTAAGCTGCAGCAGATAAACCGCAGCCAAACTGTCGACTGCCTCTGCCTGTTTTTCAAAAACCAGCACATCATCAGCCGCTTGCCTAACCTGCATCACAATTTTTAAATTCTGCAAATTTATTTTTTGGCTCTGCGGATTAAATTTAAGCTTGATATTGAAAGTATCCCCCTGACGAACTTCTATAACATTGGCATTTGCTAAAATTCTTCCGGTCATGGCTATTCCTCCTTTTTAACTTTTATAAAATAGTTGACAGCCTGATTTAGCGGCGTCACATGTTTGCTGGCGCCGTAAATTGCATTGCTGCGTCCGGCATCAAACGTAAAATAAGCCGCACTGGTGCCGCCATCGCCGGTACGAGCCGAACCGGAAGTCACCGCAGCCTGAAAAGCACCGGAGGCGGCAGGGCTGCGCAAATATCCGTCCTGAGCCTGGGTCTGTCCTTTAATATTAGGCAAGCCCTCAGCCTGCGTAGTTTGCATATCTTTTGCGGAATCTCCGCCCAAACCGCGCAGAAACTTGCCGCGGTAATCCGGCAGATTAAAGGTTTTGGAGCCATCGCCCGCGCCGAAACTTGTGCCTATCAGCGCAAACAACTCGGCATAATCTGTCCGGCTGACGGCCTGCCCGTTGCACAAAAACCAGTTACTGTGATTGTTTTTTTGCACCGAAGCTTTAATATCGCCGACGCAAAACGCTTTGTTAATCAGTTCTTTCAACAATTTTGAATCGGCATCAAGCTGGCTTTTATTGACGGCATCCGTATCTTGCGCGCCTTTGGCTAAATTACGAATCTGAAAACCGCCCATTTTCAAAATCCCTTTCATCGGCGCGCGTCCGTCTTTCAAAAAGCATTCGCTTAAACCATCGGCAAAATTGTCATCTTCTTCATCATGTCTATCCGACACAATATCTATGTCATTTTTTCTATCGTCTTCCCAATTATGCATGCGGGTAAACAACCCGTTACTGTCAAACGGCATATCTATTCTCCTTTATTTATCTGTGATCTTGTTAAATTCTGTAATTTTTTTCAAATTCAGCTCATCGCGCTTTATTTGATTTTGTTCCTGCTTAATGGCAAAATCCTGCTGCATTTTTTGATTCTGCAAAGCCAGCATTTTGTCTTCGGTTGGCTGAACCGGCTGCTCCGGAGCGTTTAATTCGGCGCTTATTTTTTCAAACGCCTCGTCTAAAACACTTTCAAACTGACGGGCATTAGTCAAAGTCGCGGCTGCCGATTCAATCATTTGCCGATATAAAGGCAAAAGCGCCGGCTGCTGAGAAACAATGCCGAAAGCCTGGGCAACCATTTCATGAATATGCGTCAAAACATTCAAAATATTTTCTTCTTGCTTATCAATATCAAAGCTGCCGTCGGTTTCCAAATCTATTACCATATCGCGCAATTTGTGAGTTTTGAGCAAATCCACGGCTTTTTTAACCGCTTCCGGATTTTTTACTGTTTCAGCCGGCAAAAAAGCAGCCAAAGTATCCGGAGAAAACTGCTCGCAGATAATTTCTGCCTTGATACGCAGCAAGTCTTTCAAAAAACGCTGCATATCGTTTTGCCGGTCCTGATTGCGCAAAGTACCGAAATTTGTCTTTTTAAGAACCGCTGTAGCCGTATCCTGAGCATTTGATGAGCCGCGCATAATATCGCTGACGCCGGTTACTTCATAGATGGAATCTATCAAAACTTTACGGCGTTCGGCCAAAACCTGCAGCGTGCTGATATATTGTTCAATCGGCGCAAAGTCGATAATTCCGCGGATACCGCCGGCATCTTTGAGCTTATCAAAATCATTCAAGGCAATTAAAGTGACATCTTTATCCAAAATATTGGCAAGCTCCGGAAAAGAATTGTCATAACAGCCCGAAACTTTCAACGCCTGCATAGTCAACCGCATACGGCTGTTGACGCCGTCCAGCTCATCCAGCAGGCTTTTAATTTCCACATAATCCGGCACCGGAACAATTCCGTCATTGCTCAAAGTCGCCATAATCGGCTTCGGACACGGGAAAAATCCGCTCAAATGCAAAGTATCTTCATTTATGCGTAAAAATCTGTCGGGATATTCGGGGCTGAGAAAATAAATCCGCCGTGTTTTTTTATCCCAAATCTCATAAACCGAAATGCTTTTATCCGTAAAGTTATGCTGCCATAAATAATTAGCGGCATCAGTTCCGAAATTGTCATAAATTTCATCGGTGTTCATATAAGTTTTGCGGGCAATCCATTCAACATCTTCCCAAACATTGACTTTGTCAACATCGGCCAAAAACGAGGTTGGATTAACATATTGCGTGGTTACCTGCTCTTTGTCTTTGAGTATTATATCGCCGATATATTTGAAGCTTGACTGATATTGCTCCCACAAAATTCCCATTCCGGAAAGCAAAAAATCGTTGCGGGCATATTTAACCACGCTGTCAAAATCAAATTGTTTCATATCCCAGTCCAGCGCTTTTTCCAAAATCCGGCAGGCCAAATTTTCGACCTCGTCGGCTTTTTTGTTGGCTCGGATAATAAAAGGCTGCGGCTGTCTGAAATATAAAAACGGCTTCAAAGTTTCTATCGATGACCAAAAAATATTCTGTTTGTTTCTTTTATGTTCATTGCGATAATACTTGCGAATTTCTTCAACCAATTCATAATAATCTTCATAAGTTTTTTCTGCTGAGCGAATTTTAGCAAGCCACTCCTTGTATAGTTCGCTATTAGTTTGATTTTCCATATTTTTCTCCCATATAAAAACAGACCGGTAAAATACACGGTCTGCAAAATTAAATTTATTTTAATTATTTAGAGAATTTACCTAACAGGCTTTTTTCTCTGATGACAACTAAATCATCCTGCGGCAAAGGCAGCTCGTCAAAACGATGAAAAACCACATGGTCTCCTATTTTAACCAAGCTTACCTTATCGCCGATGCTTTGCACAACACCTTGATTAACAATGTTCTTTTCAACATCTATACCAATCAAACCGGACGGCAAAGGTTTATCAGGCTTAATAATAAGCCTGTCTTCAATAGCTTTTAACATATTTATATTTCCTCAAAAAAATAGAGACTAAGCAAATTTTAATTCTATGCTTAATCTCTCAAAATGTAAGTTTTCTCTGAATACAATTTTACATCATAGTAATTTTATTAGCACACAGGTGACCTGATGTCAAGAACTTTTTTCATTTTTTTGTAAATAATATTTTACTAATCGCTCCAATCCCAGTACCAGCAATGATTTCAAGTGAAAAACAATTTGTTTGCTCCGCAGACTGTGAGGTATAATATTCTTATCTGCTTTTAATTCTTTATCTTCAATACAGACGATTCGCACTGCCGGCCAAAATTCATCCGGAATACACTTTATTGCGTTCAAATAAGCCTCTTGATAAATAAGCGCATCATCTCTGCTGCTATTTTTAGAAGCTGTTTTCAGCAGTGAAACAGACTGCAGTTTATTATAATTTCCTAAATAAAAATCTTTTGCCAGATGTTCTCCGGCTCGTTTACGGTCTTCGGCGCTGAACGGACTGTTTTGCAGCTCTAAGTCGCCGTTTTCCAAGTATTTTTCCAATACAGACGGTTTATACAGTCCTCCGCCGCGGCGTCTTCTATAGCCTTTTTTCAAGGCTTCTTCTTTAGATATATATTCTTCATCTATC
>CAVGVF010000004.1:45531-47689 GCA_963632615.1 uncultured Eubacteriales bacterium | reverse complement strand
GATTCTCCGGACAGTTCACTTCGTTCACGCCGAAGAATGACGTTGAAAGCGGAGGCGTTTTAAAACCTCGCCCCGTGCGTTTCTACAGTCATTGCCGGACATGACGCACAGTCTGTTCCGACAATCTTGGTGCAACCTACTCCTTTGCAATAAACACCTAACCTGCGCTCCAGGCAGCAGTCATCCTAGGCCTTGTGCCTAGGATCTTGTTTCAACATACTCCTTTTAAATAATACGGCAAATTTATTTACTAGGTTAGTCACTCGCTGCACCAAGATTACCGGAATAAATCCGGTAATGACTGAGAATAAACGAGAGGCTATACTGTTTACATCTTTTGAAAATATTGCGCCGTTTCCTTTTCTTCTATCTCGCTCCAATCAATGAAACAGAAGAAATAGTGTCGCCCATACCGACAAGAGTCAGCGGCTTTTCAATAATAATGGTTGGCACGGCAATCACATTACAGCCTTCATATTCACAAATTCCGGTTTGCACAAGCTCAGGCTTTTGTAAAAACGCAGCCAGCTCCTGCAGATTATTCAAGCTGATTTCCGACACATCTTTCCCCTGCGCCCATAAAAGCTTGTCATGCTCCTCTATTTTGCCGGTTCCGGCCTTGGTGGCGGCAACAGTAGAAGCCAGCATCATTCCGCGTAGATTCTGTTCCGGAGTAATACAAAAATTTTTATCCTGCAGAGTAATGTACAAGCCAAATAGATGCAGCTGAATGCGCGGCGCTTTTGTTTTGGCCTTTATAATGCTGATAATCTCAAACAAACGAGGCGCAGTTAATTCTTCATGAGCTAATTCGGCATATTTCTGCGGATTTATAACTTCCAAAGCATCCAGCGCTTCCCGCTCATTCAGCCCCAAAGAATCTGCCAGCGGCGCAATTTTTTCAATAATGGCGGCACGCACTTTTTTATCTTGGGTCGAGGCCAGTTCCAAATGAATAATTCCCTGCGGATTATGCTGTTTCCAGTCTTTTATCAAAGCTACCGATTCGTTTACCAGCTCCACGCCGCGGCGTTTAGAGGTTAAATTATGATAGCCTGACAGCACCAGATAATCATAGCCGTGCTGCGACAAATGCTTTACAAAGCCTTGATTTATAACCAAATCAATATTTGCCGGATCATAGGTAGCAATAAAGCGGTTAGATTTCGGGCAGGTAAATTCTTTGCCCCAAGCCGTAAACGAGTCGCCTATATCAAATTCTATAATCCAATGAACCAGCGGCGTTTCGGCAGCACGGTCAATATCGCAAGCACGGCAAGCCTTGCCGTTTTCATCTATGCCCAAAAGATTGTCCAGCGGCAAAAATTGCTGTGCCTGCAATTTCGGATGCGAATTGGTATGAACAAATACATTTTGCACACCCAGCACCGCCAAAGCATTGGCAACAATTCCGCCTTGTCCGCCCATCTGCAGACGGTCATAGCCCAAATTTTGCCGCATCCATTCATAAACAGCTTTGTCATCGCTGATCCATTCTTCGGCAATGCCACGGCTAAAGCATTTGGCAATGCCGTGCACCACATCCTGCGGCGTTTCCAGCAAAGTCCGCGAACTGTTAAATTCCTCTTCGCTTAAATTTACGGCCTTAATCAGCTCGCTCAAGCTCTTACCACTGATTTTCAAAACCGCATCGATATTAGTATTGAAAGCGGTAGCCGCCGAATGCACTTGCTTAACTTTTTCCAGCTGCTGCGGAACACAGTCATACTTTTGCCGCCAAATTTTCTGCAATGCCGATATACTCATTTTGCGCGCTCCATCTCTTTCAAATGCAAATTAGCCAAGGAGTTCATAATCAAACCGTTGATAGCCTGTTCAAATTCAAGATAGTCTTGAGTTTGCAAAATCCAAGAGTTAAGCTCGGCAGAATTTACATCGCCGTATTTGCGGTCAGTTTTTATTTTGCTCAAAGCTTCGGCAAAATCGCCGTTATTGACAAGCTGATAAATTTCATCCGGTGTTTTCGGGAAAACAACCGCCGGTTTTTCTTCACGCTTTTTGAAAACCACCAATTCTTTCAGACGGCGCAGCAAAGCTTCATCCCAAGCTTCCTGAACTTTCGGCTTGTCTGATTTATCAACCTGAGGGCGGCTCAAATCAGCATAAACTTTATTAAATTCGCTAATCAGCATAGCCC
>CAVGVF010000004.1:0-45521 GCA_963632615.1 uncultured Eubacteriales bacterium | reverse complement strand
GCATAGCCCGTCCTTTAATCCCTGAAACAGCGTATTTCTTCATATTGGCTATATAGTTAAGAGCAGTTTCATTGCCGGAAGCCAAAATCTGCAAAACCTCTGTTTCATAGTCAAACGACAGCCCGTCTTCGGCCAAACCGCGGACAGTTAAAGCACCGGCCGCCAGCAAAACTTCCGGAGCGGTGACAGCGCTGTTTTGCTCTGCGACCGGAGCCGGAGTTTGAGTGGCATCATACGAAGAATCATCGCTCTGCGGCAGCAGCGGAATAATTTCAGCCGCCAGCTGTTTAATTTGTTCTGCCGATAATTCGGTTCGCACTGTTTGCGGTGCATTTTCTGCCACCGGTTTCCGTTGCAAATCAGCAATTAAATTTGCCTGCTGTTCAATTTTATTGTTCAAATTATTTATCTTTTTATTATAATCGGCAGCCAGCTGAGCGGCTAAATCTTCATTCAGCGTTTTCGTCAGCTCAATATTATAAGTTACCGCCCCGGCGCAGCAGAGCAAAATTATCAAACAAACCAAACCGGTATAGCTTCTTTTTTTGGCAGGTTTGGATTTATTTTCTGCCGCAGCTGTTTCTGCCGGTTTAACTTCTTCTTTTTTTTCGATTTTAGCCATTTTCTGTATCCTTTTTCTTGACAAATTGCCGGATTATATTTCATATAGTTATAACGAAAAAAGGTTTACATATCATAAACAAAAAAATTAGTGGAATAAATAAATGATTGTCTTGGGAATAGAAAGCAGCTGCGATGATACCGGCGCTGCTGTGGTGACAGATGAAAAAGAGATTTTGGGCGAAGCTCTGCAATCGCAGGAAGAACATAAGCGCTACGGCGGTGTAGTTCCGGAAATTGCCGCCCGCGCTCATTTGGAACACGTTGATGAAATTGTCAGCGCCTGCCTGGAGCGAGCGCACATTTCTTTAAATGAGGTTGACGCTATCGCCGCTTCTTCCGGCCCGGGTCTAATCGGCGGCGTGGTTGTCGGCGTTATGACGGCCAAAGCTTTGGCCTTGGCTCTGAACAAGCCTTTTGTTGCCGTAAACCACTTGGAGGGACACGCCTTGTGCGCCCGCTTAGTGCATCCCATAGAATTTCCGTATTTGCTGCTGCTGGTTTCGGGCGGCCACTGCCAAATTCTGGTGGTTAAAGATGTCGGCGAATATGAACGTTTAGGCACAACCATAGACGATGCCGCCGGCGAAGCTTTTGACAAAGTGGCAAAAATGCTGGGCTTGGGTTACCCGGGCGGTCCGATGATTGAAAAATTGGCCGCCATGGGCAATGACTCACGCTTTACCTTGCCCCGTCCGCTTTTGAACTCCGGCGACTGCAATCTGTCGTTTTCCGGCTTAAAAACCGCGGTGCGGAAAATTATTGAATCTTATTCGCCGGACGGAGAAGTTGAACACGCTATTTTGCCAAAACAGGACGTTGCAGACATCTGCGCTTGTTTTCAGATGACGGCAACCGACTGTCTGGTGCGCAAGCTGGAAAAAGCCATTGCTTATTTCAAGCAAAAATACCCGAACGGTCATCATCTGGTGGTTTCCGGCGGTGTGGCTTCCAACACCTATCTGCGCGGCAAGCTCAATCAGCTGGCCGAAAAGCACGGCTTGGAATTTGCCGCTCCTCCGATTCGCTTTTGCACGGATAACGGCGTTATGGTGGCTTGGGCAGGCTTGGAGCGTTTCCGCAAGGGCTATGTCAGCCCGCTTGATTTTAAGCCGCGTCCGCGTTGGCCACTGGATGAAAATGCTCCTAAAGCCGCCGGTGCCGGAGGCGTAAAAGCTTAATGCGCAAAACTTCTGAAATTTTAGAAATTATGCGGATTTTTGCAAAAGAAAATCCCAATCCGCAATGTGAGCTGCATTTTCATAATCCCTATACGCTGCTGGTGGCGGTAATGCTGTCGGCGCAAAGCACGGATAAAGGCGTAAATAAGGCAACGGAAGCTCTTTTCAAAATCGCCGACACTCCGCAGAAAATGCTGAATTTAGGACTGGATAAGCTTAAAGATTATATCAAAACCATCGGGCTTTATAATAACAAGGCCAAAAACATTATGGAAATGAGCCGGCAGCTTGTGGCTGATTTCGGCGGCGAAGTTCCGGCTGACCGCGATGTTTTGACCACTCTTGCCGGAGTCGGACGCAAAACCGCTAATGTGGTAATGAATGTATGGTATCATAAACCGACTTTAGCCGTTGATACCCATGTTATGCGCATTTCGCACCGCCTGGATTTCAGCCAAGGCAAAACACCGTTGGAAGTGGAAAAAGACTTGCTGAAAGTTCTGCCGGAAGATTTAATCATCAACACAAACCATTGGCTCGTGCTGTTCGGACGCTATACCTGCAAAGCACAGCGCCCGTTATGCGAAAGCTGTCCGATAAGCGCCTATTGTCATTGCAGCGATAAGCGCATTTAGTTACATTTTACTCAAAGTTTGGGCAATATCTTTACTCAGCTGATGAACAGCGGCGTTTTCGGCTTTTACCAATTCTGCGATAGTATTGTCTTTTACTTTGGCTTCATAAGCCGACTGGCGGCGTTTCAAGACATTGCCGTTGCTGTTTTGAATATTCCACCATACAGATAATTTAACTTTATCTCCGCGGTAAGCCTCAATTTTATTAACCTCTACTTTTACATTATACGGCAAAGTTTCAGTGTCATAACGTGCGCTTTTTACATACGATTTAGGCAGATAGGCCATTAAATCATTAGTTACGGTATTTTGCAAAACCGCAGGCAGAGCTTCGCCCCAGCGGCTGAATTCCAGCATATTAACCTTCTGTGATTTGGCCTCATAAGTTACCATCTGCGGCCGGTCAAGCAAATCCGGCACATTAACAGTCTGTACGGCTACACTCAGCTGTTTGTCAGAAACTTTTTCCAGTCCTTGGCTGTTCATCATATAAAATGAGGAATCCGGCGAACGCCAGCAGCAGGCAGCTGTTAAAAATAATATACTATAAATCAGAACTTTTTTCATTTCGGTCTCCTTTTACCTTGCAGCATTGCTTCCGGATGCCGCTCCAAATAATCGGCTAAATTTTGCACGGAGCGTCCGGCTCGGGACATTTGTTCCACCATGGCATTAAAGTTAGTGATAGTTTTTTCGGCCCGCGCCGCCTGGCTATCCAGCAGCTTATCGGTTTTATCGGTTATACTGTACAGATTTTCCATAATCGGCGGCAATTTTTCATCAAGTTCTTTCAGCAAATTGCCCAGCTGCATCATATTTTCACGAAACGGAATTTCCTGCAGATCTTTAGATATCATACCGATAGAAGAAATAACCGTTGGGATTTCCAGATGTTCGCCGGTACCGCGTAAAATTGCCGGAGCGCTCGGATCCATATCCAGCTCAATCATCAACTGGCCGGTTAAATAATTGGCGCTGATTAAGCGGGCGCGCAGGCCTTTTTCTATCAGACTGTGCAAAATTTCTTCCGCCGAAGCATCTTCATCATCTTTCATCTGAAAAGAGCGGTTTTGCTTAAATGTGATAAACACCGGCATTTTGAAAGTACCGTTCTGCAGATTGGTTATCAGGCTGATTTTGGCAACCTGCCCGACTTCAACGCCTTTAAACACCACCGAAGAACCGACATTCAAGCCTTGAATAGACTCTTCAAAGTATAAAACCACATACTGTGAATCGTCAGAAGCAAACTTTTTGCCGACATAATGGAATATTATTGCGGCAAAAACTAAAAAGCCGGTCAAAACAAAAAGTCCGACCATTTTATAGGTTTTATTTTTTTGCATTTGCGTTACCTCTTGTTAAAAATTCCAAAACCTCGCGGTTTGGCGGATTCTTCAAAATATCGTGCGGGTTGCCTTTAGCTAAAATACTCTTTGTCATCGGGTCTAAAAATATAGAATTTGTGCCAATGGCAAAAATAGAAGCCAGTTCATGCGTCACCACCACAATCGTGGTGCCTAAACTGCGGTTGATTTCAATAATCAAGTCATCAAGATTGCGGGAGCTGATAGGGTCAAGTCCGGCCGACGGCTCGTCAAAATATACAATTTCCGGATCCAGCGCCAAAGCCCGAGCCAAACCGGCGCGCTTTTTCATGCCGCCGCTGATTTCGGACGGATAAAAATCATCAAAACCCGCCAAACCGACCAGCGATAATTTCAGCGAAGCCAATTCTTTAATTTCCGCCGCGGAATAATTTGAATATTGCTGCAGCGGCAGAGCGATATTCTCCGCCAAAGTCATCGAGCTGAACAACGCCCCGCTTTGATACAGAATACCGGATTTTTTACGGATTTCTTCCATTTGCGCGGCAGAGGCTTTAGCGATATTGGCGCCGTCAATAAAAACATCGCCGCCCAGCGGAGGCAATAACCCCGTAAGCACCCGCAGCATACTGCTCTTGCCGCAGCCGCTTCCGCCCATAATTATAAAAATATCGCCTTTGTTCACGGTAAAATTTGCATTTTGCTGCAAAATATAACTGCCGTAACCCATAGTTAAATTTTTTACTTCAATCATCGCCGTCATATATCAAGCTCCTGACAAATAACGGTAATAATACCGGTTGCCACAATCATCCAGACTATCGCGCAAACCACCGAACGCGTGGTAGCCAAACCGACGCTGTCGGAATTGCGCCCGCAGTTGACACCCTGATAACAGCCGCATAAAGCGATAATCACGCCAAAACAGAGGCTGTGGAACAAGCCGACTAAAAAGTTTCCCAGATGAAAAGCATTAAACGCGTATTTCCAATATTCCTGACACGGCAGCCCGATAAGCACCACGCCGACAAAAGCCCCGCCGACCATTCCCATAAAATCAGACAGCATTGTCAATATCGGCATAGCGATAACCAACGCCAAAAGCCGCGGCAAAACCAAAAAATCTATACGCGACAAACCCATGGTTTCCAGCGCGTCCAACTCCTCATTTACCTGCATGGTGCCGATAGCGGCGGCATACGAGGAGCCGGTGCGACCGGCCATGATGATACCGACCATAATTGCCCCCATAATCCTGCACATACCGATAGTCACTAAACTGGCTATATATATCTGTGCACCAAACTCCTGCAGCTGCACGCCGCCGACAAAGGCTAAAATCAAGCCGACTAAAAAGCTGATTAAAGCCACAATTCCCAGCGCCTTAGGCCCGCAGTCCTGCAAAGCTGCAAAAAAATCGCTGCCGCGCATAATGGTGTTGGCTGTAAACAGCCTGCCGACAGCGCCGAACGCCTGCCCGCAAAAATGAAACACCTTGGCTGTAAGTTTGCAGAAGCTGATAGTTTTATAACCGATATTTTCCACAAACCCCAAGTTATTTTCATTTGACTTGGCCGGCGAGCGGTCTACCTCAAACGCCAGCCGAATTAAATCTTGAATATTCTGCGGCAAGCCTTTAAGCTCGGTTTTTATATTCTGCTTTTTAGCTTGCTTAACCGTGTTAAAAATTATCAGCAGCAGCGATGAGTCCCATTCACCCAAATTAGCCGCGCTGAAATATATACATTGCGGATTCTTTTGAACGGCACTGCTGATTTTTTGCAAAACCGCAGCACCGTCAAATTGCTTAAAGCTTCCGGAAAAACAAATTGCCAAACAGTTGTTGTCTGTATGCAGAGCAACATTCGGCTGCTGATTATTTATTTTTTCCGTCATGTTCATTTTCCAAAGCTTCGTAAAGTTCTTCGGTTTCCATTTCGTCCAGCGTTTCCGCCGGAACAGAATAGTCGCCGTTAAACCAGCGTCCCAGGTCAATATCCGCGCATCTTTTGGAGCAAAACGGAGCATATTTGTCATCGCTGAACAATTTATGGCAAATCGGGCATTTATGTGTTTTGATAACATTATCCATTATTTTTATGGCTCCACACGTCCGGTTCCGCTGCAGGTCGGACATTCAACCGTATACAAATCGCGCAGACTCGGACGGCGGCGCTGACGCAGAATTTCCACATTGCCGGCGCGGCTCAGTCCAAGCACACGACTATGACATATATCATCGGCCAGCTCTTCTTCCAAGACCTCAATCACTTTTTTCATAAAGCGGTATTCAGATGAACCGGCAAAATCTATAATGATTTTACCCGAAAGATTGCGCAGACGGATTTGACGGGCGATTTCCTTAGCCGCTTCAATATTCAGGCTATCCAAATCGCCGACATTGCGCTTGCCGGCACTGTCAACATCAATCGCTACAAAAGCGCGGGTTTCTTCAATATGCAGATTGCCGCCGTGCTTTAATTTTACGGTACGGTTCAAAGCTTCTACAATCGCATCATCTATGCCGAACTCTTCAAAAGCCTCTTTCTGCAAAGTCACAGTGCCGGAAAATACAGCTTCTACCTGCTCTTTCAGTTTCGGTGTATCCACCACAATTTCTTTTAAGGTATCTTTATAGCGACGGATATATTCAAACAGCGGATTTTCTTTGGTATAAAGCACGGCCGGAGCGGTTAAGGTGCGGGCTTTTTTGCGGATATTCTCATAAGTTTCGCGCAAAGCTGTCATTTCTTCCAAAAGCTGATTTTCTGCGGCTTCAGTTGAAGCGGTGCGCAAAATCCAGCCTTCTTGGCCTTGACTGTGTTCCTGTACAAATTTTTTGTAAGCGGCAGCTTTTTCAACGTCTTCAATTTTATAAGAAGCCTCAACATCAAACTTAAACGGGCAATAAACCAAATAGGTTCCGGCCAGCTGGATATTGCGTACAACTTTAGCGCCTTTTTCGGCTCTTTTTTCCTGAGCCACCTGCACAACCACGCTTTGACCTTCGCTCATATTCGCTTCTTTAAGGGTCGGTTCATACGAATTTAAAAAAGCTTCGCGGCCATCGCCGATATTAACCATAAAACCGATACGGTCATTAGCTAAGCTGATTTTTTTACTGATACGTCCCAAATAAACATTGCCTTCAATCGCTCTGTTATCATTATATATATCAATTTCCATCAATCCCGTTTCATCAAACACGGCAATGCCTGCGGCTTCATCGTTACGATCAAATATAATTTTTTCTGCTTTCATCGGATGTTCTCCCCTTTTAATAAGTTCAGCGTTTCATACAGCGGCAGCCCGATAATTCCGCTGTACGAACCAAGTATCCGGCTGACATACGCGGCAATATACCCGTCAATGCGGTAGCCGCAAACACCATGCCATTCTTCGCTTTTTACATAATTTTTTATTTCGTCCGGCGTCAAAGTTTTCATAGAAATTTTAGAGCTTACGGTTTTTTGCGAAATTTTGCCTTGTTTATTTATCAAGCAAACCGAGCTGATTACCCGATGCGTTTTGCCGGAAAGCAAATTCATCACTCTCGTTTGCTCTTCTTCATTTTTAGCCTTATGCAAAACCTTTTTGCCCACAGCTACAATAGTGTCGCAGGCCAAAATATTTTCATTCGGATATTCCGCAGCAATTTTCTGAGCCTTTTCCAAAGCCATGCGGCGGACATAAGGCAGCGGGTCTTCATGCGGCAGGCAGTCTTCGCAAATATCAGCCGGCGCAATTTTTTTCGGTTCATAAGCAATTTGCCGCAACAAAGCAATGCGTTGCGGCGAACCGGAGGCTAAAATAAAATCTTTAACGTCTGTAGTCATGCGGCATTATGCCTCATCGTCGTATGTTTTTTCCATGCGCTCATGACGCTCCTGCGCTTCAATAGACAAAGTGGCAACCGGACGTGCTTCCAAGCGTTCCAAACCGATTGGCTCGCCTGTTTCTTCGCAATAGCCGTAGGTGCCGTCTTCAATGCGGTCAAGCGCCGCGTCAATTTTAGAAATAAGCTTGCGGATGCGGTCTTTTGTGCGCAAATCCAAAGACTTGTCTGTTTCCATAGAAGCGCGGTCGATTTCATCCGGCTGATTCAAACCGCCTTGGCGCAAATCTTCCAAAGTGTCCACAGATTGCGAAACAATAGATTTTTTCCAGTTTTCCAGCTTCTGGCGGAAGTATTCAAGCTGCATATCATTCATATACTCTTCATCGGCAGAAGGTTTATAATCCGGTGGTAAAACAATAGAAGCTGTCATTTGTATCTCCTTTATAAAAATTATTTTCTAAATAGTTAGCAATTTTGCATTAAAACTTCAACAATTATTCTCAATTAGTCACACAAAACGCCTAATTGAATATCCACATAATGATGTTGCCTGTTTCCAAATTGCATTGTCCGGAATCATTAACGCTTTTACCGGCTAAAGCGGAACGGGTTGTCGGCAGCGTATTGCCGGTGCTTTCTGATTTATAAATCGGCCAATACCAATAATTATTGTTGTTGATGACAATGGCATACAAATCAACCGTTTTATTGTTTTGCCATTCCTTCATGCCCATTTCTATACACTGCTCGCGCGACAAGCCTGCAAATTGAATATAGAATTTGTCTTTTGTGCCACTGGCTACTGGCGGTATTCCGACAGTAACTTCCCCGCCGAAAGCATTATAAATTTTGTTGCCGGAGGCGCCGCCGACCACTTTATACGTTGTCGGAATCAATTTGCGCCCTTCTTTGTTCAGGCGGGTATCTTTAGACTTGCCGTTGACCATATTGACAATATTTTCATAGTTTACATCAACCGTTGAGCTTTTTAGAATAGAGCCGGCCAAATCCGCAAGCTGAATGTTCGCCTTGCTGATTTTATATTCGGAATACGCTCCGGTAATAAGCTTGCTGATACCGGCCACAATAGCCATCACCGCAGCCATATAGCCCATAACCTCAACCATCGAGCGTCCGCTTTGAGTATCTTTATAAATCATTGGTTTCATCCTCATTTTCTTAAAAATACCACAAAAAACATTTTTTCTCAACAAAATTACTTTATTTTTAGGATAAAATTATTATAATGTCGCTAAATAATGTCGTCAAAAGGAATATAAATGAAAAAAATTACATTTGTTTTAACATTTTTAGCCGTTTTAGGCCTGAATGCAGAAAATTGCCGGGCAGATTCGTACAAATATGTTCCGTATGCCGGTTTCGGCTATGATTTCAGCAAAACGCAAGTCGGGAAAGTTCGCCCTGCCTACCATAGCGGAACCGTTTATATCGGCTCGGAATACGGCAGCTATTTCAGCACTGAAATGTTTTTCAGCCAAAGCCTGAGCCGCACCAACGGACAAAATCCGGCCAAGCTGAAAAGCTCTTACCGCGCTTACGGACTGGACTTAATCGGCTATCTGCCGCTTGGCTGCAGCCAAAAGTTTTCGCTTCTGGCCACCGCCGGCATCGGCGAATATGCTTTTAAGCTAAAAACAGGCGATGCCAAGCACAGCCATGAACACGGCTACGGCTATCGTTTTGGCGGCGGTGTAAAATACGCTTTAGATAATCACTGGCAGACACGTTTCATTACCCGTTATGTTAATTTTGACCGTGTAGATTCCGTTAATCAAGCCATTGAATACAGTTTGAATTTGGAATATCATTTTTAAAGACAGAGGATTGATATGATAAAAAAATTTATTGTTGTTTTAGCTTTGTTATTATTGGTAGGCTTCAGCTTTTCACTGACCGATAAAACTACTGAAACGGAAAATAAAACAAATACGGCGGCAACTGAACCCAAAGCCAAACTGCCGAAAACCGTCTTTGCTTTTACTAAAGATTCGCTGAGCACGGAATGTTCGCAAAAAGACGAGCAGTTCTGCGCTGTTGAAAACGCCGTAAAATGCACATTAGATCCGACTTTGGAAATGTGCAGCGGACTGAATCTGCCAAAGTTCATTTTTATGCAGGATTCCGGCTTAGACCGTCCGACAGAAATCAGCTATAAGCTGACAAATAAACGCGTTTTGGGCAACAACACTGTTGAGCTTTATACCGACAGCACATGCAACGGCAGCTGGTTCGGCTTATGCCAAGGCACGGTTATTTATGTGCTGGCGCAGCCTGATGACGGCAGCTGGTATGTTAAAGACATTTATGCCATAGAATAAAAAATCTTAATCTGCTAAAAACACCGCCCTATAAAGAGCGGTGTTTTTTTGAGCAGTTGAGGTTAATAAAATCAGAATTTGTATTTAGCGCTTAGCATTCCGGTATGGTCTTGGTAATCCTTACTGAATTTTCCTTCATAGCCAACCGAAAATTCTGCACTGTCTGTCACGTCAAACGCAACACCGGCCCCGACTTCAACGCCGAAACGTTCCAACGATGTGCCATTGACGGTATACGCAGAACCGTTAGCCAAAGTCACGGACGACACAGCTTTATCGCTGCTCAAATCGTAGGTTGCCGCCGCACGGGCTTCCGGACGCATAAACCAACCGTTCGGCAAACGATACAACTTAGTAAACTTAGCACCGACAACGCCTGTTACAATATCGCTGTCTTTGGTTGATACTTTTTGTTCAGCCGAATCTTTATAGTCATCCTGACTGATATGGACATAGCGCAAACCGGCTTCCGGAGTCAAAACTGTCCGATTCGCCAGTTTAATATCATAACCGGTCATCGCCTGAATACCCAGTGTATCAACATCATAATCGGCTGTTACTCTTGTTCCGGCAACATTTTTCTTTTCCGAATATGAAGACCAGCCGTACGAAACAACCGCATTTGCATACCAGTTATTCGGCTTATATTCGCCGTAAATCATTGCCGTATGCGTATCAACATCAGTATCACGCATAAAGCCGTCTATACTGGTTGAGGTATAGGCATATCCCAAACCGATTTTTCCGCGGCTGAAATATTTTTCAATACCCATAGCCGCACCGGTGCTGTCGGCATCAAAACCTTTAGCTTTTGACGTATCGCTGAGTTTAGATTTATTATACAAACCCTGCGCCCAAATTGCCGCACCGACATTAGTATCCCCCGAAGACAGTCCACGAGCCGCACTCCCGACAGAACCGCCGCTTAAACGAGATGAAACGGCATTAAACACTTGATTTGTAATTTCTGATGAAGTTTTCTGCACCAGCGGAGCTACTTCCGGAGCAATCGCCGTCAAAGCTTCAACATACTTTTGAGGATTGTTCTGCGACAAATCATTCAAGCTTTTTGCCACTTCTTTGGCTGTATCGCCGGCATTGTTTTCCGAAGCCATACTATCCCAAGCTTCTGCTGCGCTTTTGCTTGCATCCGAGCCGCCGTTATCATCAACCACATCTGAAGCAGCAGCTACGTATGTGATATTATAGCTTTTGCCGTCTTGGCTGCGTTTTACTTCATATCGGCTGTTAGAGATTTCTACTGCAAAATTATTGTAAACTTCGCCTTCCAGCAAAGTAACATCGGAGCTATCCCCTTTCTGCATATTTTTACTGATGGTCAAAGCTAATTTAGAACCGTCAACGGCCGTGATTTTATTGGCTGACAGCATACCGTTTCCGGAATCCGCAACCTCTATTTTCAAAATTGAACCGGAATTGAACAAAGCATCGCCTTCAATGGTTGCTTTATTCAAGCCCACATTCAGCACTGCATTTTCCGCCACATTCAAACTGCCGATTGTTCCTGTTTTTTTATCAAGCGTAAAGGCACCTTTATTAACATTCAGCGAAGCCAAATCGCCAACTGTGCCTGTAACCGCTTTGCTTAACGAACTATCGGCGAAAATATTCAAATTGACATCTTTTACCGCACCGTCAACTGTAGCTCCCGATGATTTAATATTCAGATTTCCGGTTCCGCTGACATCTGCGACTAATTTACCTTCCAGATTAACTACGCCGTCATCTGTCAGATTAAGAGAAGTTTTATCAGAAAAAATAATGTCATCAATATTGCCGCTTGCCGCATCCTTATAGCTTTTATAGGCTTCTAAAATTGCATTTTCGGCAATATTTATGGTATTGCCTACAGTTGGATTATCCATTAAAAAAACATTTCGGCCTTTATTAACATTTATTGTTCCGCCCAAAAGATTTGAGGTACCGGCAGTTCTTTCCGTATCATTTACGACTTTGGACCTCCCTAAATAGGATTGTTCCATATTGATAACCCCGTCAGTCATTTCAAACAGAGATTTTCCTATCGGACCGTCATTACCCGGAGAAACAATTACAATGCCTTTAGATAAATTCAAAGTTCCTCCGGCAATGTGCAATTCCGAATCTCCGCCAAATTCAGTGTAATTATTAACATTGATAACCGCATCGCCTGAAACATTGGTTATCCCGCCGTGAATTTCCGTTCCGTCAGCGGTTATCGTGCCGCCGCTGATATTCAGCGTGCCATTGTGAGCCCGTAAACCGCCGTCGCCGTTAATCTCGATATTGCCGCCGCTAATATTCATATCACTATTGCTGCGGATCTTGAAATTATCTAAAACTAAATTTCCGCCGTTGATTGTAACTGTGTCATAATTAACCGCATCCGTTCCATCCATTACACCTGTAGTAGGATTCTTAACAATATCACCTGCTTTTATATTCAAATCTGCAGAATAAGCGTTGCCGGCATAAACTAAGGTAACCAGCGCGGTTGTTAATAAAAGTTGCTTTTTCATATGATTATCTTCCTTCTATTTTTATTAAAAAATCCACCTTGCAAAAAAGGTGGCCGGAGAGTTCAACAATCATACAACATTAAATGATTCTCTTAGCCTTTAAAGTCATAAAACTTCTGAACATACGCCAAAAGCTCCCCAACCATAGTTGCCTATGTATCGGGGATATATTTATTGCCGGCTGTGTTGAATAGCAGACAATATGACGATGTTATACCCTAACACCGAATGTTGTAAAAGCCGTTGAAAGCCCCGCGCCACATGGCGCTGAATATAAAGAACAAACTTTATATCTGAAAATAAGCTAGCAAACCGGCATTAAAAGTCAAGAAAAAAGATTATAAAGCTAAATATAAAAACACCGCCCTCAAAAGGGCGGTGCTAAAACTGCGACCGTCTGACCGTATCCGAGAACATTCTCTACCGAACCGCTTGTACAAGGTGGGTGCCATATAACTAAACCACGATTTAGACAGAGACAGCTCCCTAAAAAATAATGTTGGCCGGAAAGACATGCGGTGATGACGCATCAGACAGTCTTTATTTATATAAATATACTAACGCAAAAACAGTTTATATTCAAGCCTAAAAAATCAAATCCGCGGCAGTTTTCCACCGCAAATTTATAATGGCTGAATATTCTGAATCAAGCTGCGGATTCTTTGCGCTTCGCTGTCTATGGCTTGGGCATTGGCTGCGTCCAGCTGCTTTATTTCGTCATCCGAAACGCCGCCGTTTTTGGTGCGTAAATCCTGATTTTCATCAGCCAGCAGCAAACCGACCATAGCCAGCATCATATTTTCATTCACCAGCCCGATGCTTTGCGACAGCAATTTAGCCTTAGCATCCAGGATTCGCGAAAGCTTGATAATATGCGCTTCTTCGCCGTCTTCGCAGGTAATAGCGTATTCACGCTTATCTATCGTTATTGTAACTTGCCCCATTTTCTTCTAACACCTTCTCAAGTCTGGCCACAACATCGTCAATATTTTCCGAGGTTTGGCTGATTGTTGTTTGCATTTCCGCCAGTTTAGCTTCAAAGTCTTGACATTTTTGGGCTAAATCTTCTTTTTGCAGCGTTTCGGCAGCCAGTTGCTCTTTCAATTCTTCAAGCTCGCTGCTGCCGGCCGAACTTGTCTGTTCCAGAGTCAAAACCCGGCCGTTGGCTTCTTCCAACTGTTCTGCCAATTCTTTATTTTTAGCATCCAGCTCTTCCAGCTGAGTTTTGCGATTCGTCAAAGCATTGTTCAGATTCTGTACTTCATTTTGCAGATTGCTTATTTTAGCCGCCTTGTTTTCAATTTCATTCTGCATCTGCTGCATGCGGTTTTCATTTTCCGTATTGTTTTTAGCGGCTTCCAATTCGGCTTTAAGCTTTTCATTTTCGCTGCTTAAAACTTCGGCTTTAGCGCTTTCCAACGCGGTTTTGCCCTGCTCTGCCTGCAGCCTCTGAGCAAAATCAGCTTGCTGCTTATGCACAACTTCAATCAGTTCATCTACCGACTTTCTCAAACGTTCCAAAGAATTTTGGCTTTGTTCCATTTTTTGCATTTCCATGGTAAAAAAGACTTTCCTTTATCTCAAATTGTTATATACTTTTGACATTATATTTAATAGCTAACATAAAGAATGTCAAAATGCAAAAACTAATAATCAGAATTACTCAAGAAAATACAAACCTTATCGCCGATTCTAACCTGCAATGTTTTATTTTGTCCGATTCGCTGCCGCAAAGCTTTATTGCGGACTTTTGCGCCAAAGCTAAAGCGGCTGAAAAACTGGTGCTGATTTCCGGCGAAAACGCCGCTGATTTATATTTGCAAAAACTCGGTGACGGCCTGATTATTGACACTTCAAAAGATGAAAATCCGGCTAAAAAAATCAAAGAAATCAAAGCCAAATGCAAAAAGGCTTTGCTGGGTATTATTTGCCGCAACCGCCGCCATGAAGCCATGTTAGTCAGTGAATGCGAACCTGATTTCATCATCTTCCGCTTTTGGAAAGACGGATTCGCAGCTAATGCCGAACTGCTGAAATGGTACGGCGAATTTTTCTTGATTCAAAGTGCGGTTCAGCCTGAAGACGAGGTTGATGTATCCAATCTTCCGGCAGATTTTGTGATTTTAAGCGACACCGCCTATACGATTTTTGTTGCGAAATAAAAAATGTTGGTTTATGTTGCAGACATCAAAATTAAATAATCATTTTTAACATTGTAAATAGGAGATAAAATTATGAAACAACTTGCCGGAGCAATTAGAATTGGTTGGGTTATTGAATATAAAGGCAAACCTTGGACTATTACTAAAGCTGTACACATTAAACCGGGTAAAGGCGGCGCTTTTATGCAGGTGGAAATGAAAGAAGTTGAAGCCGGAACCAAAACTAACGAACGTTTCAGAACCGAAGATACTGTAGAAAAATTGATGGTAGAAGATAAAGACTGCCAATTCTTGTTTGAAGATTCTACCGGTTTGACCTTTATGGAATCCGAAACATTTGAACAGTTCACTATGCCTTCTGATTTGCTCGGCGATTCCCGTCCGTTTTTGACTGACGGCATGAGCGTAAAAGTTTCTTATATTGACGGCCGTCCTATTTCTGTTGATTTGCCGCTGCAGGTTGTTTGCGAAGTGGTTGAAACAGAACCTGTTATCAAAGGTCAAACCGTTTCTTCTTCCTACAAACCGGCTATTTTGGATAACGGCGTGCGTACAACTGTTCCTCCGTTTATCGGCGTAGGCGACAAAATCGTGGTCGGCACTTCCGAAGCCAACTATGTTGAAAGAGCAAAATAATGGCTTATATCTCGACTGCCCTGACCGCCATGGCTAATGCCGTTAAAAAAGCATCAATAGCCTTGTCGCGCGATTTTAACGAATTGGAACATCTGCAATCCGGCCACAACGATGGCCGCTTTGCTCAGCGTTCTTATGAAAAAGTAGAAAAAACTCTTAAAGAAGAACTGGCTAAATTAAAGCCGACTTATGCTTTTATCAGCAAAAAAGAAGACACAATTCCGGCTAGCGGCAACTATTTTTTGGTTGCTCCGATTGACGGTTACGCTAACTTTGCTCACGGCAACGGCAGCTTTGCAGTTTCGGTTGCCATGGTTGAAAACAGCGTGGTTGTTGACGCCGTGATTTACAGTCCGGTTTATGACGAGCTGTTTTTTGCCGAAAAAGGCTGCGGCGCGTTTAAGGAAGGCTTCCGCAGTCACGAACGCTTGCGCGTTGCCGGCGCTAAAGTTGCCGAACAGGCTCTTATCGGCTGCAGCGCTAACGCAGAACTGTTCCGCAAGTCTTTGAGCCTGAGCAAAAACGTGCTGGTTAAAGGCGCCAGCTCTTTGGATTTGGCTTATTTAGCCGCCGGAAAGCTGGATATTGTCGTTTCGGCTGATAATTTGCCGCAGACCATTGCAGCCGGTATGCTTCTGGTTAAAGAAGCCGGCGGATACATTGTGGCTTTAGGCGAAACAGATGTGCGTTCGGAAGACTTTACCAAAGTTTTATTCGGCGGCGCACTGATTGCCGCAAATGAAGCTTTGCGTCAAAAAGCGGCTAACACTTTGGCAAAATAACAAAAAAATTTAAAAAACAGTAAAAATAATACTTGCGTATTTTGTTTGCTTAATGTATAAAAGCGTAAAAACTATATAAAGTATTTTATTTGGAGATAAAAATGAAAAAAGGAATTCACCCTGATTATCACGAAATTACTTATGTGATGACAGATGGAACTGAAGTTAAAACCAAATCTACTTGGGGCAAAGCCGGCGAAAAAATGCTGCTGGAAATTGACCCTAAATCTCATCCGGCTTGGACTGGTATCCGCCGCGTTGTAGATACAGGCGGCCGCGTTGGCCGTTTCAACAGCAAATTTGGTGCTTTCGGTTTGAAATCTAGCAACTAATTTGAAGATTTATGTCAAAAGCCTGCTTTTTTGCAGGCTTTTTGCGTTTATAACCCAAAAAATTACTTGTATCTTGCTGCAACTATGTCTATTGTAAGAAAAAAAGTTTTATTTTTGAAAGGATATGAATAATGACTGCTCCTTTAATGCCGAAAGCAACTGCTGTGTGGCTGGTTGATAACACCACTTTAACATTTCATCAGATTGCTAAATTCTGCGAAATTCATGAATTGGAAATTCAGGCTATTGCCGATGGCGATATCGCTTCTAACATTCAAGGTCTGAGCCCGATTAACAATGGCCAGTTAAGCTGGGAAGAAATTAAACGCTGCGAAGCTGATCCAACCGCTGAATTGGTTGCTAATGTTTTGGAAAAAAATGTTAAAGAGCGCAATGCTAAAGCTAAAAAAGTTTTGTCCCCATCTCAGCGCAGCGACAAACCGGCTGCCATTTTGTGGATTTTGAAACATTGTCCGGAAATTATGGATTCGCAGATTTGCAAGCTTATCGGCACCACCAAGCCGACTATTGCTAAAATCCGCGAAGGCGAACATTCTGAAATGTCTGAGCTGAAACCGAAGAATCCGGTTGCCGTAGGGCTTTGCACCGAAAAAGATTTGGAAAATGCAATGGCTATCTCGGCTATTCATAACAAACCGAAAGATGCAAAGAAAAAAGTAATCAGAAAAAATATAAAATAAATATCTTTAAAACGCATAAA
This sequence comes from uncultured Eubacteriales bacterium, assembly GCA_963632615.1. Lineage (GTDB taxonomy): Bacteria > Pseudomonadota > Alphaproteobacteria > RF32 > CAG-239 > RUG410. Next base: position 28,427 of record CAVGVF010000004.1, on the reverse strand, counting down.
GCACTTTAACCTTACAGTTAAAGTGCTTTATTTTTTTAGAGCATCAATCTGCCGCTGGCATCGTAAAGCTTTGAAGCTGAACGAGTAACGGTAGTTGTAGTTGTGTTTGAACGAGCTGGAGTAGCCTTAACAACGCTGTTAGCATTGCTGTTAGCATTTACCAACTCATCGACAGAAACAGTCTTCTTTACATTTGGCTGAGTTGCAGGACTTGCAGTAACCATACCACCATTGTTGGCAGTAGTATAAGTACTATTGCTTGACTTCTTACTCTTTATACGAATAGGAAGATTAACATAAGTACCTTTAACTCTGACATGAACACCAGTATATGGATCATAACCTACACCGACATTCTTAGTTTCTACAGAAGCACTTCCATAAGCGCCGCCATAGTAACCATAAGCGCCATTGTTCACAATAACGCCATTGGTCATCCCTTCAGGAGCCTCATGACCAATCTTGCGAATAGCCATAATTTTGTTTTCATACTCCTCTACTTCAATGATATCCCCAGCACGAAGGCTGTTGAAAAATGAAGTAAATTGACGTTGACCGACGCTATAGAAACACTTTAAGCCTTCACAAATGACTTCAGTACCTCTGCTATAGCTACCGATTTTAACATACTTAACTTTGTATGTATCTGCTGCAAAAGCTGAAACCAAAGAAACAACTGCAAGAATCAATACCATAAAAAACTTTTTCATAATTATTATTTTTTTAATGAGGTTCGCTCCTAAACTAATCCTCTCTAAATGTGAATACTCAAGTTAAATAAAGTACATTATTTAAAATTTTGTAATCATAAAAGCAACCAAAGTCTAAAGAGAAAATCTCAATAAAACTATGAAAAAGGCTCAAATAATAAACAAAATTTCAAATAAAATATGTATAAATTACAATGTTATTGTACAATATTTTTTCTATTTTGGCAATAAAAAAAAGAGAAGCAAAAGCCTCCCTTTCTTTTATGCGCTGATAATCTCTTATTCAGCAGCCATACCTGTTGCCGCTGCAGCTTCTTTTGCCGCCAATTCTTTATTTTTACGGCTGACATAGCGCTTAGCCATTTTGACGGCATTGTCATAATTTGAAGCCGTAGAAATATCGGACAGGCGAACGTGTGCATTAGCAAACGCTTGGTGCAGCACGCGTTTCGGCTGTGTTTTAATATTAGAAATAATAACTTTGGTTTGGGTTTGATGCATCTTTTGAATAAATTCCACAATCAAATTTGCACCGCTGGCATCAATCATAGAAACATGCCCCATACGGATAATCACCACATTCGGCTTTTTCTCCAGCTGACTGAAAAATTCCGAAATTTGAGTTACCACGCCAAAGAACAACGGACCGGCGACTCGAACCACCACAATGCCCTTTTCATGCAAATCATGCGCAACTTCCGAATCGATATCCGGCAAAACTTTATCCATATTAGCCAGCTCAATTTCCTTGCTCATACGGTGCATAAAGATAACCGCAGCCATAATAAAGCCAACAGCGATAGCAGCGCTCAAATTTACCACTACAGTCAAAACCACCGTAACCAGCAATGTGTATCTGTCGCCCGGCAAAGATTTAACCAACCCAAGCATTTTATCCAGATTCAGCATATTCCAACCAATCATAATCAAAATAAGCGCCAAACTTGACAATGGAATAAACTTAACCAACGGAGACAAACAAAACATAAAGCTCAGCAAAAATACTGATTGCATCATTCCCGAAACCGGAGAATAAGCGTTAGCTTTATAGTTGGTCGCGGTTCTGGCAATAGCGCCGGTTGCCGGCAAACCGAAAAACGCGGCGGCAGCAATGTTCGCCAAACCCTCGCCCACCAATTCAGCGTTAGGATTATGCATATCGCCGCTCATACTATCAACCACTTTAGCACTCAAAAGCGACTCCACAGCAGCCAAAAATGCCACTGTTAAAGCACTAGGAAATACCAAACGGAACAAATCAAGACTCATTTTCGGGAATTCCGGCGCCGGCAGCATTTTCGGCAAATCGCCGTATTTACTGCCGATTGTTTCTATCGGTAAATTGAAGAAATATGTAACCAGGGTAGTAACTACCAAAATAGCCAAATAAACCGGGATTTTCGGGGTAAATTTTTTGATTCCCAAATACAAAGCCAAGGACAAAAAGCCGATAAAAGCAGCAGCCCAGTTAGTCTGCGGAATGCTGACTATATAAGTGTACCAACGCTGCAAAAATGCGTTTGGAATGTCATTTCTGGTCAGGCCTAAAAAATCTTTTACCTGCGAGGTAATCAGGATTAAGCCGATACCGGCCGTAAAACCGATAATTACCGGATACGGAATATATTTAATATAGCTGCCGAGTTTCATAAAACCGGCGGCCATCAATAAAATACCGGTAAGAATCATTGAGGCGATTAAACCGTTGTAGCCGTATGTCTGCAAAACCTCTAAAACCACAATGGCAAATGCGCCGGTAGGTCCGCCGATTTGGTAACGCGAACCACCCATCAAAGCAATTACAAAACCAGCAACAATCGCTGTATATAAACCTTGAGCCGGGGTCAAACCACTGGCGATTGCCAACGCCATAGCAAGCGGCAATGACACAATACTGACGGTCAAACCGGAAATGCAGTCGCGTTTAAACAGCGCCAAGCTATAACCTTTACGCAAAACTTCCACAGATTTAGGCGTGTAGTCAGCCTTCAATCTTTCCCATATTTTTTTTAACATCTTTTCCTCTGATTCTTTATATAAATTCTTTTCCGCCCCCTATAAAGTACAATTTTCAATTTTTGTCAAGACGTTAAACCTTAAAATTTTAGAAAAAACAGCAAATTATTCATTTCTATACAAAAGAATCAATGTACAGGCCTGCTCACGGCAAATTTTACATTTTTCAGCCACTTGCTGCAGATTATATTCAAAACAAGGATACCTGCTTTTATAGGCATCTTCCACATATTTTCCGCAAACCCTATAATAATTCGCCCAATTAACTACCGCATGCACCTCGGGGTCTGCCTGCGGGAAAGCATACAGCTCACGGCAGTTTTGTTCTGCCGTCACAGACGGCTTAGTCCGAAAAAAAAGCGCAAAACGGTGTAAATTTCCGCTGTCTATCGGCGTAACCTCAATTTTTACCGATACATAATTTCCAAAAATATCCTGATTGTTTTTATCCAGCATGCTTTGCGGAACCGCACCGATTTTTTGCAAGGCCGGCAAAATATCTTCATCCGGATTGCCGTACCGCGCTTCATTTTTATAAGCGTCTTTAGCGGAAAATATCAAATCCGTAATCTGCGCTTTCCATTTATCCAGCTTATACATTGTCATAGCCTTTGAGTAACCGGCGATTCCGCCGACACTGAGCACGGCAATAACCGCCAGCACGCCAAGCATCTCTATCATACTGCGGCCGGCCTGCTCTTTCTTGCTAAACATAATTGTTGTCCTTTCCGTTAAATTTTATATAAACAAAATGCCGCTGAAAAAGCGGCCGGAGAGTTGAACAATCATAAAACCTAAAATGACTCTTTTAGCCTTTAAGCCTAAAGCTTTGGACATACGCTAAAAGCTCCCCAACCACAACGAATCGGGGATATTTTTATTTGCATATAAAATGCCAATATAACGACGTTATCCAAACGCCGAGGTTTTAAAGAACCGTTCAAAGTTCCGGAGCCTCTCGGCTTCTAAACATTGCAAAACGCAATATCTGCAAACAAACTAAAAAATATTAGGCTAAATGTCAAGACATCAAACGCAAAGAACTTTGAAGCCTCAAGCTAAACTAACTGATTTTTTTGAACAAATCCAAAATCTCTTTGACTTTTTGGCAGCGCTCTTCCTGCGTCTGCTGCAAAGCATTCATAACACAGCTGTTCAAATGCCGCTCCAATATATTGTTTTCCACGGATTTTAAGGCTGCCCGCACGGCGTTTATCTGCATGATGATATCCAAGCAGTAGCGTCCGTCATCTATCATTTTTTGAATACCGGCAATTTGTCCGGCAATGCGGTTTAAACGATTTAATTCATCTTTATGTGAGGGAAAATTCCCTCCGTTGCAGCAACATTCTTTAGGCTTGCTGCATTTTTCACAGCAACATTCAGACATTTTTTATTTCTCCGTCACTAATAGTTAAAATTTTATCCGCGGTCTTGGCAAACTCCGGATTATGGGTTACTAAAATAATGGTTAAATTTTGCTCCTGCTTCAGTTTTAGCAGTAGATTTTTAATTTCTTCCGTCCGCTGACTGTCCAGATTCCCTGTCGGCTCATCGGCAATCAAAATTTTCGGCTTAGTGATTAAAGCTCTGGCAATAGCCACCCGCTGCATTTCTCCGCCGGAAAGTTCAGCCGGCAGATGTTCCAAACGATGAGAAATTCCCAGTAAATCCAACAAATTCAGCAAATATTTTTCATCAACCTTAATTTCTGAGTTAAAAACTGTCGGTAAAATAATATTTTCCCGCACCGTTAAAGTCGGAATCAAGAAAAACTTTTGGAAAACATAGCCAAAATACTGACGCCTGATTAAAGTTAATTTCTTCTCGGACAACGGCCTTCCGGCGGCAAAAATTTCTTGTCCGGCGATTTTCAATGTACCGGAAGACGGATTATCCAAGCAGCCTAATATATTAACTAAAGTCGTTTTACCGGAACCGCTGGGACCGACAACCGCCAGCATTTCATTTTCTTTAATATTCAAATTGATATTGTTGAGGGCTTTAATATCTTCGCTGCCGCGATGATAAATTTTATTCAAATTTTCAGCAACAATAAGGTCTTTTTTCTTCATCAGTTTTCACTCCTTATAGCGTCTAACGGCCGGATTTTTGCTGCTCTGATTGCCGGCAGCAAGCCGCCTAAAACACCGGTGGCCGTTATCGCCGCAAACGAAACAATTATCAGCTCCGGCGAAAGGCTAATCAATTCTCCGTGCGGAGCAAACGGCAGAAAGGTGCGGATAAGCTGTTCGGAAACATTGGCAAAGATAAAAGCAAAAATAATGCCGATAATACTTCCTCCGGCGCAAAGAATAACCGTTTCCGTCCATATCATCGCAAAAATATGTTTCGGCAGCGCCCCCATACTTTTAAGGATTCCAATTTCCTGATAACGTTCAAAAACCGACATTAAAACGGTGTTTAAAACTCCGAAAACCGCAATCAAAAACGCTATTGCCGCCACTGACATCACGATTATTTTAGCGCTGGTTATCAATGAAACAATGGTGTTGCGCACCTGCGCCATAGACACAACCTGCACATCCGGAAGCTGATATAATTTATCTTCAAAAGCCTCGGCATTGACATTATTTTTCAGACGCATACCAACCATCGTCAGCAAATTGTCTTTATGATACAGTTTCTGCAAAGTCTGCAGCGGTAAAAAAATCATACCATCGTCTTGAGTTCCGGTTCGTTCCAAAATCCCCACAACTTTAAATTCTTCCTCGCTGTTCGGCAGCAAATAAGAATCCCCAACCTCACGCTGTTCAAGTTCCGCCGCTTCATATCCCATCACAATTTCATTTGCCTGCTCAGCTTTAAACCAACCGCCTTCACGGAACTTGAAATAAGGTTTCATAGCCGGATAAGTCGCCGCGTCTATGCCTAAAAATACCGTTGTTCCGCCGTTTTCTCCTTTATACGGATCAAATTCGGCGTGCATAAGCATCGGAGTCGCTTGCTCGACCTCTGCCGCATTTCTAATATCCGGAAACATATTTTCCGACATATAACGCAATCCCGTTCCGCCTTTCAGCATTAAAGTCGCCGCCTCATACGGACAGCCCTTGGCTGTCAGAACAATCTGAAAGCCCATTCCCTCAATATCGCGGTTCAAGGAGTTTTTATATCCTTTGTTAAATCCCAAAAGCGTCACTAAAACCCAAGCCGAAAGAGCTATGCCGATAATTGTAAACATTGTTCTCAATTTGCGGCGCTGCAGGTTTTTACAAGCCAAAGTCACTATATTCATTTTACTATCTTTCCACGCTTAAAAATAAAATTATCCATTAAAATCAGATTCTTTTTAACCCCGCGCAGCGCCGCATAAAAATCTTCGGTTTCACTTGGCACCGGATTTTTAATCCGCACCAATTTAGAAGCTTGCGGAAAAGTATGCGCCGCCACATCATATTCGCTAAAATCTTTAAGATTCAAACCGATAAACTGTTTTCCAAAATCAGCAGAACGCAGCTGCGCCGCCTGCTTTGAAGTCAATTTCTGAAAATAGAAATTCTGAATATTTCCTTGGGTATCCAAAATCAAAAACACCTGCATGCCGCCGAATTTCCCTTTTTGATTAACGCCGTGTATATAACCGACCGGCTCGCCGTTTTGCAAAATTGTATAAACCGTGTAAGGCACGTCAATCTTTTCATATATCCCGCTGAATTTATCTCCCAGCTGCTGCTCCATTTTCTGATACAGGGCTTCACCGCCGACTTTTTCCACCGATAAATATTCGGTTTTATACCCTGTGCTGTTCGGGAAAAAACGCTTTACGTCCCTATCCGGATCATTCAAATCACAGCCGACAGCCGCCAAGGCTTTTCCGCTCCACATAATCAAGCAGGCTAACAAAAAAATCTTTTTTAACATCAAATTTCTCCTTAAATCGGTAAGTAGTAATAAAGTTGGCTCATATACACATTATCCGCCTTTTGCTGCCGATATTGATACATCAGGCGCAAAGTTAAATCCGCCGTCAATAAATAGCTGATTCCGCTGCCTATTTGCCAAGATTCGTTCTTTAAAGCCTTAACATAAGCCGGCTGCATTTCCAGTTTCCAGCGCTCCTCCGCGTCTAATTTCAGCGAAAAGCGATACAGAGCAGCATACAACGGCTTATGCGCTTTTTCTCCGGCGTCTATTTCAAACTTATGTTCAAAATTATCTTGGTTTAGGGCTATATCCGCTCCCAGCAGCCACAAATTCTGAGGACGCTTGTTCATAATCTTATAGCCCATTGTTTCCAAAACGTTGCCGGCCATAAAAGACACACCGCCGGTATAATTTTCGCGGTTAAGTACGCCTCGGCTTGCCCGAGCCGCCGCCAGCCAGTTGCCTTTTGCCCGGTAATTCATACCGGTGCCGCTGGTTAAGCTGGCGGAAATATTGCCGTTTTCGGTATCATAGCTCCAACCGGTTCCCCAATCACGGTCATAGCTAACCCCTTGCATAGTTAAATCTCCCAGCAAATCAGCGTGCGTATCCCAGTAAGAAGCCAGCCCGAAAGCCACCCGGTTATGCCCCAGCCAAAAGTCTCCTTTGCTGCTTTTAGCTTTCAGCCAGGCGTTATATATTTGCGGGCGGTAATTATGCTGTTCGTCATTGTAAGCAAAGCGAGCCTGCAAAGCCGCTGCTCCCCAGTCTCCGTTGCTGCCGCTGAATTTATGCAAATAATCAAATCCGACTGAATTTTTTTGCATAACATCGTGCGCCTCGGCTGAATGATAAATAATTTTATGCTGCGCCGAAGAGTAACCAGCCACACCTTGAGCTTCAAAATACAGCAAATCAGCAGATTCGGCGCGGCTTGCCAGCAAAAACATAAAAATCAGAACAAATTTTTTCATCAGATATCCAAGTTAATTACGCCTGAATAAATTTCTTTTTCGTCTTGTTCAAAATAAAGCTTAATTTCCCAGTCCCCCGGCATGGCAAAATGTATCGGCAAAACATAATCGCCGGAACGGTTACGCTTAAATTCTACTTTTCCAGAGGCGTGATGTCCGCGCATCGACGGCATATCATACTCTGTATATACTTTTATATCGTCGCCTGTGTGATTATTCAGCTGAATTTTCAAGATAACATCTCCGACTTTCGGACGTTCCACAAAATTATAAACAAATGACACTTCGTTGCTTATCTCTACCTTTGTGTCAGCTTTTAAAGTTTCCGCCTGTGCCTCAGCCATAAATGCAAAAATTGCCGCGCTTAAAATTAACAAAATTTTTCTCATATTCTCCTCCATTCATTAAATTTTAAATATACCCATATAGGGTATATGTCAATAGCTAAAATTGAGGCACAAAAAAAAGACGCCGGAAATAGCCCGAGCGCCTTTAAAATGCCATCACTAAAGTGATTAAATCATTGCCATACCACCGTTTACATGGATTGTCTGACCGGTAATGTATTGAGCTTCATCAGAAGCCAAGAAAGCAACAACATTTGCAATATCTTGAGCTTCGCCCAATTTAGCTTCCGGAATTTTAGCCAGCAAAGCAGCTTTTACATCATCAGGCAAAACATCTGTCATCGGAGTTCTGATAAAGCCCGGAGCGATAGAGTTTACAGTAATACCGCGTGAGCCGACTTCTTGAGCCAAGCATTTATTCATAGCAATCATACCGGCCTTAGAAGCGGAATAGTTAGCTTGACCGGCGTTACCCATAACACCAACCACGGAAGCAATACCTATAATACGGCCGAAACGGCGTTTCATCATGCCGCGCACTGCAGCTTTTGCCAATTTGAAACCGGCTGTCAGGTTTACATCTAAAACCAGCTGCCAATCTTCATCGCTCATTCTGATAAACAAATTATCGCGGGTTAAACCGGCGTTGTTTACCAAAATATCAATGCGCCCCATTTTTTCTTCTACTTCTTTAACCAGATTCTTAACAGCTTCGCCGTCTGTCAGGTTAGCCACAAAGCATTCTGCGTTGCTGCCCAATTCGGCTTTAAGAGCTTCCAATCTTTCGGCATTCATGTCTGTCAAAGCCAAAATAGCACCCTGATCATGCAATGTGTGAGCAATTTTATGGCCTAAACCGCCGGCAGCACCGGTAATCAAAGCAACTTTACCATCTAATCTAAACATATTTTTATTCCTTTCTGTTATAAATTTTTTGCCAGTTCTTCAATATCTTCTGCCGAACCGACAGAAAAAGCGTTCATTTCTTTATGGCTGCGTTTAGCAATGCCGGACAAAACTTTGCCTGCGCCAAGCTCAACCAAATCCGTAACGCCTTGTTCTTGCAAATAAGCCATGGTTTCGCGCCAGCGCACCGTACCGGTTACCTGCTCAATCAAATGCTTAATAATTTCTTTGTGATCCGTAATCGGCTCCGCCAACACATTGGCAACCAACGGGATTTCGGCGTCATGCGCTTCAACTTCCATAAATGCCCGCGCCATAGCATCGGCAGCCGGACGCATAAACGGACTGTGGAACGGCGCGCTTACCGCCAATTTTACACACTTGCGGGCGCCGAACTCCGAAGCAATTTCCACCGCACGGTCAATCGCCGCCATAGAGCCTGACAAAACTACTTGCCCGTCTGAGTTATCATTAGCGGCAACGCAGATATCCTTATCATTAGAGCAAGCTTCAACTAAAGCTCCGACATCTTTATAAGACAGCCCCAAAACAGCAGCCATACCGCCTACACCCAATGGAACAGCATTTTGCATAGCATCTCCGCGGATTCGCAGTAATTTTGCCGTATCGCTTAATGAGAATACTCCGGCACTGCAAGCTGCGGAATATTCGCCCAAAGAATGTCCGGCCACAAAAGCCGCCTTGTCTTTCAGCTTAATGCCGAAATCCTTTTCCAAAACACGGACAACCGCCATTGAAAAAGCCATCAAAGCCGGCTGAGTGTTGGCTGTCATAGTCAGTTCGCTATCCGGACCGTCCACCATAATTTTGAACAAATCCTGCGATAAAGCGTCATTTACTTCTTGGAAAACTTCACGAGCCGAGGCAAAATTTTCGGCCAATTCCTTTCCCATACCCACAAACTGCGAGCCTTGACCGGGAAATACAAAAGCATATTTCATTAAAATATTCTCCTTTTATTCTGGGCAGAGTGTATAGCGCTAATGTCAAATGTCAAGTTTTTAGAAAATTTTTATCAACATAGCCGCTTTATTTAAGACTCTTTTTAATACTTTTTTGAACATTTTTAACTATACTTTCGGCAATAAATATGCATTGAATTTTGAGGATATTATGGGCAAGAAAAAAACAATAAAAGAACAGCCGAAAAGCTGGTGGCAAAAGCTTTTATGCGAACTTATGGGATTGAGTCTGATTATCTTTCCGGTGCTGATTTATATCAGCCTGCTGAGCTACAATGCCGGCGACCCGTCTTTTAACAAAGCTGCCTCAGATGATGCTGCCGTACAGAACCTGCTCGGCCGATTCGGAGCCTATAGCGCCGACTTTGTTTTGAGCTCTTTCGGGCTGGCTTTTATTATCTACTTGCTGGTACCGATTCTCTGGGGTATCGGCTTAGTGCGCTTTCAGGCTTTTGCCGAATATAAAATACGCATTTTTGCCTGGATTGTCGGCTTGCTGTGTTTTTCGGCTTTTCTGGACTTAACCTGCAGTTCTTTTTTAGGCCGCTTCAACCTGCCCTATAACCTGACCGGCGAATGGAGCCGCAGCCTGAGCCGCCCGCTCAACAACTATATAAATATGCTGAATTTTTCATACAATACCATCTTGCTTGAAGGCATTGTGCTTTTTATCAGCATCCTTTCATTTAATTTTGCCGCCGGTATAACCTTTACCCTGTGGCTGCGTTTAACCAACCGCATTGTCGGCCTGTTTACCAAAATCGGGCAAACCTTTATCAATTTGGGCAAACACGCTGTCAATATCCGCAACTTCAGTGAATTTAAAGAATTAAATCCAAGCTACCTGCAAAATAAACTGCTGAACAAAAATGCCGCAGTTGCAGCGCATCGGGTGGAGCCAAGCTTTGCCAAAACCGAAAACGTTCTGCGGGCACAAAATTCTACTGTCGTTGCTGCTCCGCAAGCTGCCGCCGCGCCGGTTATAGCCAATAATCAGACCAACAGCAGCCTGCAAATTGAAATACCAAACCAAAGCGTTGGCAATTTGGCAATGGAAACCTCCGGAGAAGAACCGGCTGTTGTGCAAAACAGCTATAATCCGACCTTTGATTTTATTAAAGAGGGCGATTTTGCCAATCAAAACCTTAAAAAGCCGTCTAAAAAAATCTCGCCTGAAGATATTTATCAAACTGAAGGCGTGCGTTCTTTTGCTGCAAAATCAACCGCGCGCCCGGCTCCGGAATCCAAACAGGAAGAATTGCTGAGCATTCCGCAAAACGCCTCTGTTTCCGCCACTTTGCAAGCCCAGCAGCCTGCCGTCAGCGATATGCCAAAACCGCAAAAGATAGAACCGACGCCGCTGCCTGATTTTGCCAAACCGAAAACAGAAGCCAAACCCGAACCGGCTCCTCAGCAGCCTCAAAACACGGCTGATACGGCTTCGGATACCAATAAATCGGAATACAAACTGCCGGATATCAACTTGCTTTCTATCCCGCAGGACAGCGGCGATATCGAATATGATGAATCTACCTTAAAAGAAAATGCCGCCAAATTGGAAACAGTTTTGCAAGACTTCGGCATTAAAGGAAAAATCGTTAAAGTCCGTCCGGGACCGGTGGTTACTCTGTATGAGCTGGAACCGGCGCCGGGCACCAGAACGGCTCGGGTTATCGGCTTGTCGGATGATATTGCCCGTTCTATGGCCGTGGCCTCTGTGCGTATGGCTGTAGTCAGCGGACACAACACCATCGGTATTGAATTGCCTAATGAAAAACGTCAAACCGTATGGCTGCGCGAACTGCTTGAAGACCCAGAATTTACCAACAGCAAAAATATTTTGAATGTTTCTTTGGGCAAAGACATCGGCGGACAGCACGTTTATGCCGATTTGGCTAAAATGCCTCACTTGCTGGTTGCCGGTACTACCGGTTCCGGTAAATCCGTCGGCGTAAATTCTATGATTTTGTCACTGCTCTTCCGTATGACGCCGGAACAATGCAAACTCATTATGATAGACCCGAAACAGCTGGAATTTTCTATGTACAACGGTATTCCGCACCTTTTAACTCCGGTTATCACCGATCCGGCAAAAGCTGTTGTCGGACTAAAATGGGCAGTGCGGGAAATGGAAGACCGCTACCGCGCCATGGCTCTGCTGAATGTCCGCAATATTGCCGGCTATAACCAAAAAGTTGCTGATATGCGCGCCACCGGCAAAGAAATCAAAAAAACTATTCAAGTCGGCTTTGATAAAGAAACCGGCCGGCCGCTTTATGAAGAACAGATTGTCGACACCACACCGATGCCGTATATTGTGATAGTGGTCGATGAAATGGCCGATTTAATGCTGGTCGCCGGCAAAGAAGTTGAAGCGGCTATTCAGCGCTTGGCGCAAATGGCACGTGCTGCCGGCATACATTTGATTATGTCTACGCAACGCCCGTCTGTTGACGTGATTACCGGTACTATTAAAGCAAACTTCCCGAGCCGTATCAGTTTCCATGTTACGACCCAAATCGACAGTAAGACAATTTTGGGCGAAAAAGGCGCTGAACAGCTGCTGGGCATGGGCGATATGCTCTATATGCCGTCCGGGCTGCGTCCGATTCGCGTACACGGCTGTTTTGTCACTGACGCCGAAGTTGAAGGCGTGGTGGAATTTATCAAATCCGAGGGCGAGCCTAAATATGTGGCGGATGTTACCGAAGGCGAACTGAACACCGGCAAAGATACGCCTGTTTATGATAAAAGCGAAATGGGAAGCGATAACGGAGAAGACGACTTATACAATCAGGCAGTTGCCATTGTCCGCGCCGATAAAAAGGCTTCTACCAGCTATATCCAGCGCAAATTGCGCTTGGGCTATAACCGTGCCGCTATTTTGATTGAGCGTATGGAAGATGAAGGCATTGTCACTCCGCCGGATAGAGTCGGCCGCCGCGAAGTCATCGGAGTTGAATAAAATTTGCTATTTATATTTTCCATTTAAGCCTGCAAAAAAACGTCTTTACTTTTTGCAGATGATTAACTAAACTATTTGTCAGACAGGTGATAGCCTGTTCGGGGTGTGGAAACCTCTGTAATTCCGTCTATGTGTAGACGTTAAATTTGCACGCCTTCTGGTTTTGGCTGGAAGGCGACAAAATGTGTTATATATTACTAATATGTCGCACCACTTGAATTACGTGGTTTCCAACTTCCAGCTGTCTCGCCGACAGCTTTTTTGTTGTAATTTCAAAATGATAGGAAGTTGTAATATGAATATATTGAAGAATTTGAAAAATTGTTTTGTTTCTCGTCTGTGCTCCTCCTCCCTCAGCATCATGCTTGCGTGTGAGCAGTGCAAACTACCGCGAGCATCCAGGAATTTTATGGCTATATTTTTAAATGCAGCAAACAGTACGGCCTCTCGTTTGTTCGCCGTCATTACCGGACTTGTTCCGGTAATCTTGTTGCAGCGAGTAACTAACCTAGTCAATAAATTTGCCTTATTATTCAAAAGGAGTATATTGCCCAAAGATTGCCGGAACTCGTCCGGCAATGACGATAATAGGTGCCGGCTTAGTGTTTGTTGCAGCGTCTTTAACGCCTTCGCTCTCAACGTCATTCTTCGGCGTGAACGAAGTGAACTGTCCGGAGAATCCAGGAATATAAAATCCATAGTCTTGAATCGGATGTACCATCCTGGACACTCAGCGAATGAGCTGACGCTCAAAGCAAAGGATGACTATAAGAGTGTGTTGCAATCCGGTCACAGCATGATAGAAATGCTTGGCGTTTTGGCCATAATTGCCGTGTTGTCTGTTGGCGGAATTGCCGGTTACTCTAAAGCGATGCACCAATGGAAAATCAGCCGACAGAAAACACAGATTGCCGAATTATTTTTACAATGCATAAACCTGAAAGAAGATTTTTTGCGTGAATGGTACAAAACAAACAAAGCAGTGCCGACTGCTTCAATCATGGAGGCGATGAATGTTATTCCGGACGGTATGAAAAAATCTAGTAACACCACTTTAGTAGACAGCAATCATAACAATATGATGATTTATGTCAGCAGCTGCAACGGACAAACTTCCTGCTTGGAATACCGTATAATGTTCAATATCGCCATAACCGATAAATCAAATAATTTAGCACAAGAATATTGTGTGACATTCTTAGAACAAGCCCAAGCCATCAAACCTTATATTTACTATATTGAGCGCCGCTCCCATGATACATTGAGCACAGACGACTATAGTTCTGACTTATTTGATATAAATAAAGCCAATCCCGTAAATATGAGAAATTTTTGCAAAATTTGCGAAGCTAAAAGTTTCTGTGCCTTACATTTGAAATTTAAAATATAATACCGTCTGCTATTTCCAGCAACCGGCACTAGCTTGTAGAGGTTTGGATAATGAGCTTGATGCAAAGTAAGATTTTTTTCAACGTGTACAAAATACCGGTCTCAACTTAATGAAACCGGTACCAACTCTCAGAAGCTTGGATAGCGTGCGTAGATGCGACGGAATTTTTAAGCGATGTGTACAAACTGGTACATGAGCGCAAAAATTCCTAGCAGATACCAGCTAGCCGAGCTTCTCTTATCTTTCGTTGCCGCGGGTCATAAAACTCCTGCTTCTTCCGCGAACTTTGCTGTTGTTCACATCCAAATTACCGTCGGTAGCACCTTCGTTGATTACTACTTTGTGTTCTGCCGGCTGGTTATTAACAACTTCTTCACTGACATGAACTGGCTGTTTAGCCGGAGTTTCATTGGTTACAACTTCTTCCGCCTGAACCGGAGTTTTTACAGGTTCCGGAGCAGGAGCCGGCTCTGGCTCTACCACAGGCTGAGGAGCTGCAGGGCGATGATGAGTAGCCACTTTGCGTACGGCACGCTTCCAAGCGTTTTGATAATCTTCGCCGCATTCGACACGGCCGCCGACATAGCGGTTGTTAGTCACAACAACATCTGCACCAGGGCCCATATAGCGTCCGGTTTTGTCATCAATATAATTCAGAGCTTTGCCCATATCCTCAGCAGAAACTTTGAATTCTTTGCCGCAATTCAGCATAGCGTTCATATCGCGCATAACTTTGGTAAAGTCTTTATCGCCGTATGTCGGCAAGCCGTCTTTATCCAGTTTTGTTACCAAAAATCCTTTGGCACCGCTGGTTACGCGTTCGGTATTTTCAATCAATTTCATATACTTATATAAAAATTGCTCTTTAGTCATGTTTCCAAAATATTCCGGATTTGCCTTCATGGCATTATCCAAATTTTGATACATCTTATCCCAAGCTTCACCGGAAGAAACATTTTCTTTGCCGAACAATGCCGAATGATTTTCATAGATACCGGTCAGTTTTTCATGCATTTCATTCCAATGCTTTTCACTGATACCCATAGAAGCATCATAAGCAGCCGGTGCCGTAATAGCGGAAGCATCAATTTCGGACGCTGCGTTTGCAGCTTGTGCAGAAGCTCCGCCGTTAGGCGTTTGTTCTGCAACTGCAGTTTTAGCAACAGCGGCAGAATCCGCGGCAACTTTTGTAGAATCGGCAGCAACTGCTGTAGAATCTGCTGCAGCCGGTTCATCTTTATGGAACCAATTTTTAACCTTATCCATTACACCGCCGGAATTTTCGGCCGCATTAGCTTCTGTTGCATGGCTCAAGGCAACCATATTGCCGAGCAAAGCTAAACCTGCACCTAAACCCAAGCTTATTTTAGCTGATTTTAATTTAGCTCTGTTTTCAGCTGACGGATCAGCTTTGAAATCTTTTTTAACATCACGGTAATTCAAGCCTTGGTTAGTAATTGCGCCCAATGAACGAACTACAGATGAGCCTACTTTTGCCATAGTTATACCGGCCTTATCTACTGCCCAGCCGGAAGCTGCACCCATTCCGCCGACCAAACCAGCACCGGCAATACCGAATGCTGTGCCGGTAATGGCTCTGTTTTTGTATTTTTTATATTCTTTTTCATCGCTCTTAATAGCGGCAAAAGCTTTTTTCAAGCCCTTAAAACCAGTCCATTCGCTTGTATCCTGACCGGCTTTTTTAGCTTCGCGGATAGCTTTGGTTTTCTTTTCAACCAACGGCCAAGCCCAAGAACCGGCAGCAGAATAAATTGCATATCCGGCAACAGCGGTTAAGGCAATGCCGGCACCTGCAGTAGCGGTTGCTGCCACGGCAAGAGTTGCCGCTGCGTCTGCTACCATACGCACTTTATTGTTTTTAACATGTTCAATCACAGCCTGCTTTGCCGCATAAGCAGCTCCGAACAAGCCTTTCATTTTCTTGTCAAAGGATTCGCGGCGGCCGCTGAATACGGATGAAACTTTCTTAAAGCCCTTTTGCAGCCAGCGATGAGCATAAGAAGCAATTTTTTTAGAAGTATCAGCAAAATGAGTCAAGAAAAAGCCTGTTTTAATTTGAACTTTTTTACCGTTTTCAAACAAATTCTTCAAAGCTTTTTCAGCTTTATCGGCCTGAGCTTTTACATATTTGCCATAATCTTTGCTTTCCGGATCAGCTTGCTTTTCATCAGGAGTATCCATAGCGCTTCCGGCCACGCCTGTAGCCACGCCGATTGCTAAAAAGTCTTTGATATCACGGTTTAAGGTTTGGCGTTTTTCTTCTTCTTTTTTCATAAAGAAATTCAAATCGCCGGCACGCAGCATTGTTGCCTGTTCCTTAGCGCTTTCCAGCAAAGAATCCCAATATTTCTGCGCTTCTTCATCAGAAATCTGCTGACCGGAGTCGTCAACAATTTCTACTTTGTCTTTATAAGATTTAAGCTCTTTGGCGTTTTCTTCGTCATTCATAAACGAATCCGCCATATCGCCGATTTTTTTGGTATTGCGCAAAACGGCATCTTCATCCATCATATCCAGATGATTTTCTTTATCATAAATCTCTTGTTCTTCTTTTACCTGAGCCTGAACTTCTTTATCGCCTTTTAATACTTTAACGGCTTCATCAAACTTTTCGTCATATTCGCCGACAATCATACTCTGCTCAACATAAGCTTTTGCTCTGGCTTTTTTAAACTTATCAATAGTTTGTGCATCTTTAAACGGAACCAGCACTTCATTACCGGCATCATGTTCTTTCAAAAAAGCCACTGCCTCATCAAATTTGTCACCGAATTCGTAACTTTCTTTGATAACGCGGACTGCTTCTTCAACCGTCATATCTTTAGCCATTGTCATTAACTCCTTTTTGACATATTAACTCAATTTATACAGCGACTATACACTATTTTGACTCTGATTGCAATAGCTTTTTGTCAAAAAATACAAAATATATTGAATAATTTTATCATAAAACCAACACAAAAGCTCTATATTTGACAAATAATGGCGGAATATTGTCGAATCTTCTGCAAAAAAGCTCTTGCGTTTGCTTTCCGCATAGATTAAAAACAAAAAAGACAATAAAAAAAACATAGAGGATAAAGATGAAAGTTGATATTTTTGATTTTGATTTAGATAAAGACCTGATAGCAAAAAAACCGGCTGACCCGCGCGACAGCTCCCGGCTTTTAGATTTATCCCAAGAAAATGAAATGTATGACCGCCATTTTTATGACCTGCCGAAAATTCTGCGCCCCGATGACGTTCTTGTATTTAATGACACCAAAGTTATTCCGGCACGTCTGTACGGGCAGCGCGGCGAAGCTTTGGTAGAAGTTACGCTGTATCATCCGGATGACGGCATCAGCTGGTGGTCTTTTATCAAAAATGCCAAACGCCTTCATACCGGCGATATTATTTATTTTTACACTGCTGATATTTCGGCTGAAAAATCTGATTTCTGCGCCGAAGTTTTACAAAAAGACGATGAAGACGGCGTCAAGATTCGCTTTACCTGCTCCGCCGATGATTTAGGCAGAAAACTGGAACAATACGGTTCTATGCCGCTGCCGCCGTACATCAAGCGCGACAAGCCTTTAGCCGGTTTATGGAATCCCTACAACGATAAAGAAGACTATCAAACCGTGTATGCCAAACATGAAGGCGCCGTGGCCGCTCCAACCGCCGGCCTGCACTTTACCGACCGTCTGCTGAAAGAAATTGACGACATGGGCGTAAAACGCGTATTTTTAACTTTGCATGTCGGCGCCGGCACTTTTTTGCCGGTAAAAACCGAAGATACGGAAAACCACAAAATGCATGCCGAGTTCGGCGTTATCACTCCGGAAGCCTGCCAAATTATCAATGAAGCCAAAAAACAAGGCCGCCGCATCATAGCAGTCGGCACCACTTCGGTTCGCCTTTTGGAAAGCGCCGCCGATGATTCCGGCGTATTACACCCGTTCTGCGGCGAAACCAGCATTTTTATCACTCCCGGTTATAAGTTTAAGATTATTGATATGATTATCACCAACTTCCATCTGCCGAAATCTACCTTATTTATGCTGATTTGCGCCATTGCCGGAACCGAAAGGATGAAAGCCGCCTACGCTCACGCGATTGCCGAACGCTATCGTTTTTATTCTTACGGCGACAGCTCTATTTTGAAATGTATAAATAAAATTTAAACTCTTTCGTTTTATACTGCCGGTACAATGGAGGAAAAAGTGAGTGAATCCGCATCGGGCAGCCTGAAATATGTGATGTCAACTATCAAGAGTTCTTTTTTGCCGGCAATGATATTTGCCTGCGGCTTGATTTTGTATTTTGCTCAAAATCCTCTGAACCTTGAAACAGCCGCAATATTGCACGTTTCTTTCTATACGGCTGCCGGCATCGGCTTGGCGCTTTTAGCTTTAGTCAATCGTTCCAAACCGTTTTTCAGCCTATTAACCGGAAGCTTATGCTACATTTTTTTAAATTGGTGCAAAAATAAATACGGCAGCGAATACCAAACCGCAGCCGAATATTTATGGATTTGCTTTGCCCTGCCGCTTAATTTGCTGCTGTTTTATTTTTTAGAACCGCGCAAATTGCAGACAAGAGGCTGTTTTTGGCTTTCTATCTGTCTTTTGCTGCAGCTTTCTTTAATTCAGCACGGCGGAGAAATTATTACCCGGCTTCCGTATTTATCTATCAATTTCGGCGCCATGCCTATGGAAGCCGCCGTTTTGTGGCTGCTGATTCTGGCTCCGATTTCCATAGACATCAGCTTCAAAAACACTATTGTCAACACCGGACTTTTTTATGCCGACAGCTGCTTGTTTTTAGGTCTGATGTATTCGGACACCGCTTCAGGCGTAACAGTGTTTTTCCTGAGTTTTGCCCTGATTTTGCTTTGCACGACCATACTGGACTTATACCGTCAATACAATTATGATACGCTTGAAAACGTCGGCAGCTATAACGCTTATTTGTCGCATGCCAACAACAAATTTCCTTACAAATACACTATCGGCCTGTTCAGCATCGACAACCGCGATAAATTGCTGAAAGTCATCGGCGAACACAAAATGCAGGAGCTTGAACAGATGCTGGTAAAAAGAATCTGCGAATTTCCGTATAATATCACTGTTTACCGCTATATTATACCATCCGAACTGATTATGGTGTTCAAGAATGAAGACGCCAAACACACCATGGAATATGCTGAAAATATCCGGCATGTTATCGCCGCCTCTGATTTTATTTTTTCTAACGGCAAAGATGTTAAAATTACCATTTCGATCAGCGTTTCCGAGAAAACCCGCCTGGACTTAAACGCCACCAGCGTTACCGGCCGCGCGCACAATTCTTTGCAAAAGGCCTACCGTTTCAACTGCAATATTGTTACCAAAGCTTAATCTTTATGCGGCTTTGCGCTGACTAACAAATAGATTCCGCCGACCGCTGCCGGAATTGAAAGCAGCTGTCCCATAGTCAGACCAGCCCATAAAAATCCAAGCTGAGCGTCCGGCTCGCGGAATTGTTCCAAAAACGTCCGGAACAGAGCATAGCCTAAAAGGAATGCACCGGAAATAAAACCTTTGCGTTCGCGGCACCATTTGTTCTGCCACATCAAATTCAAAATCACAAACAACGCGATTCCTTCCAAGCAGGCTTCATACAGCTGTGACGGATGGCGCGGCAAATATCCGCCGTGCGGAAAGCGAATGGCCCAAGCCACATCGGTAACCCTACCCCACAGCTCATCATTTATAAAATTAGCCAAACGTCCTAAAAATATACCGAACGGCACAACCGGCGCTGCCAAATCCGTCAGCCGCAAAAAAGGAAATTTTACATGGCGGGCTGCCAAATAAGAAGCGATAATAACCCCGATGATTCCGCCGTGAAACGACATTCCTCCGTGCCATACCGCGAATATTTCCAAAGGATTCGCCCAAAACTGCCCGCTGCCGTAGGCCATAACATATCCCAGCCGACCGCCGAAGATAATTCCTAAAGTAATATAAAAAACAATATCTTCCAGATTATTTTTCGTCAGAGGAATTTGATATTTAGCAATTCTTTTGGATGCCAGCCACCAGGCAAAAAGGATTCCCAGCAAATAAGCCATAGAATACCAACGCAGCGCAAACGGCCCTATTTGAAAAATAATCGGAGAAATCTCCGGATATGCAAGTCCAGTCATCACAACCCTCTGTTTTTATTTATTGCTTAAAAGTATATTAACAAAAATCAGATAATCCACACATAAAAAAAATTATAAACACCTAAAATTTTTATCATATTGATAAAACACAATTTATTTTTTTGAAAAAAATTTTTAAAACAAAAAAAGTGGAAAACTCTGCAAAGATATTTGTAATTTACCGGTTTAATGTGCCAATCTTACAGCGTATCTTTGATAAAGGAATTGCTATGCTGGCTCAAAAATTATATAAATATAATCCGCTGGACGACATTGAGTGTCTGTTCGCTCATCAGCAGCATACAACTGAACGCCGCAATTCACATGAGATAGTAGTAGAAATTTCGGGTAAATGGGACAATATGCTTTTGTTTTTTGCCTGGGAAGAAAATTTGAACTGCCTGCACATCTCCTGCCTTTTGAATCTGGAGCCGGTTAATATCAACCTGCCCAGCATTTTCGAACTTTTAGCCCTTATCAATGAAGATTTGTGGGTCGGCTATTTCTCCTATTGGGAAGAAATGAAAATGCCGGTGTTCAAACATTCCCTATTTATTGATCCAGATGAATTTAATTTTAGCGGCAAATTGCAGCAAGTTATAAATATAGCTGTTACCGAATGCGAAAGAGCATATCCGATTTTTCATGCCGTTCTAAAACAAAATATTGCTCCGCGCAAGGCTCTGCTGCCGCTTACTCTGATGTAATCGGACGCCATTTAATCCGGCAGCGCGACAGCTCCGTACTTTTGTCTGCTTCGCAAATAGAATGATAGCTTTCCTCGCCGTCCAGCAAAGTCATAACAACCACGTTTTCACCGTAAACTGCACTCTTTTTAAAGTTGATTTCAATTTCCTGCGGACAGTGATTCAGGCGGAATTCCGCTGCAACGCATTCACTTGCCCACAACGGATAAATAGCGTTATTTACATGGTTGTTAAGATCTATATCATCAAAACGAACTTTAAATTCAACTTCATGTTCAAAGTTTTCCGGCATTTTGATTTTCATAAATTCAACCGGCAGCGCTCTCTCCGGCATCGGCTGATAATCCGGAAAATATTTGCTGAGAAGCGCCGGACGCATTCGGCTCAGCTCAATCAGCACCCATTGGCTGCTGACTTTTATAATAACGTTTCCGCTGTCATCATAAACTAAAAAATCACGGATTGCGCCCCATAGCTTTGTTTCGGAAGGCCAAGTTTCTATCACAAAATGCTCGTTCATTTTCGGCAGCCGCTCAATTTGTATAAAATAATCGGAGCCAAACCAAGTCAATCCGAATTCGGCGCATTTTTCAAAACCGAAGCCTAAACGGCTTGCGCTTTCGGTTGCCGCATCCTGCAGCAGGTTCATCAAGGTCAATAAGCGTAAAAAGCCATGGCAATCCGCTTCATAGCTTTTTACGACATATTCTTTTCTATATTTTTCTGCAATCATTTTCATTCACTAAAACAAATTAGTTCCCGCAGCAAAACCGGCAATTTTATATTTTTGGAATCTTTTTTCCAAACGCTTTGTATAAGCTTCGCCTTTTTCCGGATTTGCCGAATGATAGCGTCTGGCTGCTTTTTTCCAGTTTTGACCATGCTTGCGATATAAAGTCCGTAAAAATTTTGCGCTGTATTTAACATTATTAGCCGGATCAATCGCTTCATCAACTGAATTAAAAGCTTCGCCGTGATATTTCAAATTGATTTGCATACAGCCCACATCAATGCTTTCAATCCCCTGCGACTGAAATTTTTTGACAGCCCGCACTGCATCTTCGCGGGAGGCATAATAGTAACCTTTTCCTTTAACATTAACCGTCCAAGGCCAAGCTACATATCTGTTTTGCAAATTATCCCATCTGCCGCTCTCTACTGCCGAAATAGTTTGCAGCAAATCAAAATTAACGCCGTATTCATCGCCCGCTTCTTTTGCGGCAACAGAACAAAGAGCACCATCGGTTATCAACTCTTTTACCGGCTGCATATCAGCATCCCCGTTTGCATAAATCGCATTGCTGAAAAGCACAAAAACGCTGACAAGCAAAAAACAAAATTTATTAAACACGATAAGGTGTCATCCCTACTTGCTGACCCTGCCGGCAAACAACATCCCATCTTTTAAGAATTTCCGTTGTTTTTTGCAATTTAATGCAGCCTGACAAAGCAGCGTTAAACACTTTTAACCATTCCTTAAAAAGTATTAACGAACGATTAAACACGAGTCATATAGCACCTATTTTTCAAAAAATCCAGCAAAAAGAGTCTTTTAGGCTGCAAATTTAAGGCTTGACACATATTAACTATTTGTTTTTACTTATTTTTAACAGAATATTAAACCATTTTATCTTGGCTAAACATTCTTATTTATAAAACTTGAAATTTATAAAAAAATAACTATACTGATTAGCGTCAGCTTGCTGACTATGACACCAGAAGCCTTATGAAATAGGTACATTGGACCCGGGGGCAGTACCCGGCACCTCCACCAATTTTACGGGGGTGAACCAGGCTCGACAGTGTATAGTAAAGATATGTGTTGTGTCCGGTGAGATACCACCGTTATCGGTTCAAATTTAAATGAATGCAAATGATAATTTTGCACCGGTTGCTGTAGCTGCTTAAGTTAAGGCAACAAACTTAAATTCTTTAACCTTTGGTTAGGATAAAGTGGGGACGGGGCCGCCTAGCAACAGAGAGGCCCTAAATTTTATTTTTTTAGGTGTTGGAATGGTAAATTTTGTAGAAAAAATAGATTATGATGAACTGGTAGAAAAATCTTTGCGCAGCGTGGTTTATTATGCGCTGAAAATTGTTGAAGAACAAGGGCTGCCCGGCGAAAATCATTTTTACATTACTTTCAAAACCAATTTTCCGGGAACCATCATTTCCAAAAATCTGCAAATCCAGTATCCGGATACCATGACCATTGTTTTGCAAAATCAATTTGAAAATTTAGTTGTCCGCCATAACAGTTTTTCGGTAGATTTAAGCTTTGGAGGCATTCCGCAAACCATTACGATTCCTTATGACGCCATAACCTATTTTGCCGATCCTTATGCTAAGTTCGGCTTGAGCTTTACTTTGGATGAAGGCAATACGCCGACGGCAAACAACTCAACAGCGCCGCAATCGGCAGCATCCGGAGATGCACAGATAATTTCATTTGACAGCTACCGTAAAAAATAATGCAGAAAAAATCGGTTCTAATTGCCGGCAGGCATGCCACCAGCATCAGCTTGGAAAAAGAATTTTTTGAAGCTCTGCATAATATTGCAGAAGAACGGCAAATAAGCCTTAATCAGCTTATAACCATTATCGACAGCGAACGTTCAGAAACTAATCTCTGTAGCGCTTTGCGGGTATATGTTCTCAAATATTATCAGCAAAAATCAGCTGCGCCAAAATGATTTTGTAAATATAACCATAACCGTGATAACTTCCAAACGCCCCAGCAGCATGGCAAAGCACAGCAGATATTTTACCGGTTCAGAAAAGAAAGCATAGTTTCCGGCCCGACCGATTATTTCAACGCTGCCGACACCGACATTTGTCATACAAGCCACGCTTGCCGCCAAAGAAGTATTAAAATCGACTCCGCACAGGCTGATAATTACACCGATAAACAGCATACTTATAATAAAAGAAAAAACATACACAAACACAGAGGTGATCACGTTCTGCGATGGATTTACCGTTCCGACTTTCAGCGGAATCACCCGATTCGGCTCAACCATTGAAAGCACGTATTTATGCAGATAGGCATAAATTACCTGCCAGCGGAAAATCTTTATGGAGCCGCTGGTAGAACCGGTGCAGCCGCCGCTGAGCGAAAGCAGCATAAAGACGGCGCTGGTCCAAACGCCCCACTCAATAAAATCTGCCGATGACAATCCGGTTGTCGTCATAATCGAGATAACGCTGAAAAAGCTGTAGCGCATACTCTGCAGCAAAGAATAATCCGAAGTTGCAAACAAATAGATGCTGACAAATATACTGCAGCCGAACACCGCCTTCAAAAACACCGAAACCTGATAGTTTTTATTAGCTTCGCCGTGCCGGAACAGCAGAATATAAAAAGTCAAAGGCAAAGAACCGGCCAGCATAAAAAGCATTATAACCATTTCTATCGAAACACTGTTAAACGCCGCTACCGAATTGTTTTTTGTAGAAAATCCTCCGGTGCCGATTGCCGACATGGCATGATTGACCGCATCAAACCAATCCATGCCGCACAATGCCAAAGCCGCAGTGCAAATAATAACCAGTGCCGTATAGACAAACACTATTCTTTTAGCAATATAGCTGAATTTAGGCATAAACTTATCGTTGGAATCCGAATTTTCGCGCTGAAAAATACGCATGCCGCCGATTCCCAAAAACGGCAGCAAAGCCACCGCAAAAATAACGATTCCCAAACCGCCCAGCAAATTCAAAATGGAACGCCACAGCAAAATCGGCTGCGGCAGGCTTTCAACATCGGACAGCACTGTTGCTCCGGTTCCGGTAATTCCGGAAACTGTCTCAAAAAAAACATCGGCAAATCTATAGTCGCTGTTAAAAAATAAAAACGGCAGCGCCGCAAAAACACCGACAATGCACCAGCTGACGGTCGTAACCAAATAGGCCTGTTTCAGCGAGATTTTTTCCACCTTGGTGTAATTGGCTAAAAACAATGAAAAACCAAAGAAAACCGTTATCAGCGATGAGGGCAGAAACGGCGACCAAACCTGCTCATTTTCCACAAAATCCAAGCCTGCCGGAATCAGCATAATCATTCCGAGAATCCCCAGAATATAGCCGCTTATCATAAAAACAGGCTGCCACATCTATTTTTTCCTTACCGCAAAGCCACATTGCGCGCTAACTTTCTGTCAACCAGCGCTTTATTGATAAACAAGCCTTGAACAAAACACAGCGCCGTTGCCGTATGATTGTAAGTTTCGGCGACAATTTCGCAATGAACTTTACGCCCTTCCGTTATCTTTTCCAAATAGTCCTTAGCTTCTGCCGCGTCATATATATCCGGATCCGTATATATACCGTACAAAAACATAAATTTATCGCCGATATATAAACTATTCGGACCGGCAACCGCCGCCTCATCATACAAATGCTGAGGCTCCGGCAGATATTCCAGATTCAGCGAATTATTTTCAACATAGTAATCGCTCAGCTTACCGCTGTAGAAAACATCTTTATACTGTTCTTCTTTTGCCGCTTCAAACTCTTCAATTTTTTGCACACGCTCTTCCCGTGCTTGCTGTTTTGTTTCTGCAAACGTTGGTTCAGCCGCAGTTTCAACCGGTTGGCTGATTACCGATTTAGGCTGATATTTTGCCTTATTAAACTTAGCCACATTCCAGCTGACAAAACGGACTTCATCATCTTTTTCGGCCTTTTCATTCTTTTTAGGCATATTCTGCACAATCTGCCCCAGCGAAGAACGCATTTCCGTGAGTTTTGCTTCAATTTTTTCGGTGGTCTGTTTTTTTATCAAAGCTGCCTGCTGCACCGGTTCAGGCATTTTATGCCGATATTTCAGCCATAAATCCGTAAGTTCGTGACGATAAAACGCAAGCAGAACAATAATAGTCACAAACGGATGGCGCACGGGATAAGTCAACCCCAAATAAATTCTATACAGAAATGCGCCGAAACCATTGGTTTTCATTTCATCCCACTCGCGTTTAGACATCTATTTTCCTCCGCTGTATGTTTGCTGCAATTCGGCGGCTCTTTCCAGAGTAATGCGCTCAAACAAAGCCTCGCCGGCTTCAAAAGCATGACCGGCCTTGAGGGCAGACATTTCTTTTTCTACATTAAAATCTTTCAGCGACGGCATATCTTTGGATGTTAAACCGAATTTAGCCATAATTTTCTCTGCGGTATCCGGCATAAACGGAGCGCTCAAAGCCGCATAAATACGCACCAAATTCAGGCACAGACGCAAAATTGTCGCCGCTCTGGTTTGGTTTTCTTTAATAACCATCCAAGGCTCGGTTGTAGAAATATAGTTATTTCCCTCAACCCAAATCGCCCGCAATTCCGCCGTTGCTTTTCTGAATTCCATTTCATTCAGATACTTAAAGTAATCATTAACACGGGTTTGCAAAACTTTAATCAGCTCTTTATCTTCTGCCTGCAATTCGCCGCCTTCCGGAACTTGCGAACCTAGTTTGGAGGCTGTCATTTTCATAACGCGTTGCGCAAAGTTGCCCAATACGCCGTTCAAATCTTTATTGACGGTATTCACAAAGCTCTCAAAAGTAAAGGATGAATCCGAACTTTCCGGCGCGTTAGCCATCAGCCAATAACGCCAGTAGTCAGCCGGAAATTCTTTAACCGCATCTTCGGCAAACACACCGCGGTGTTCAGATTTAGAAAATTTACCACCCTCAAAAGTCAGATAGCTGAAACCTTTCAAAAAGTCTACTTTAGTCCAGTTTTCGCCTGTACCCAGCAAAGTTGCCGGAAATGTGATAGAGTGATAAGGCACATTGTCCTTGCCCATAAACTCAACATAGCGCACATCTTTGGCATCCAGCCACCAATCTTTCCAGTTACGCTCTGCCGGATTTTCGTCCGACCATTGCTTAGTAATGCCGATATAGCCGATTGGAGCGTCAAACCAAACATAAAATACCTTGTCTTCAAACCCGGGTTTATTAACCGGAAAACCCCATTTCAAATCACGGGTAATACAACGCGGCTGCAAACCTTCTTTAACCCATTTTTTCGCAATAGCATAAGCTACATCCGGCCAGAAAGCCTCTTTAGTTTTCAGCCATTCCACTAATTTTGCTTCAATTTTCGGCAAATTTAAAAACAGATGCTTGGTTTCTCTCACTTCTAAGTTTGTGCTGCCGGAAATGGTGCTGCGCGGATTGATTAAATCTGTCGGTTCCAAAACTTTGGTGCAGTTTTCGCATTGGTCGCCGCGGGCTTTTTCATATCCGCAATGAGGACAGGTTCCGGTAATGTAGCGGTCAGCCAAAAACATTTTATCATCAACGGAATAAACCTGTTTCATTGTTCTTTCTTCAATAAAACCGTTCTTATCCAACTGCGAAAAAATATGATAAGTCATTTCTTTGTTTTGTTCGCTGGATGTGCGCCCGAAGTAATCAAACGACAAATTAAAATCTTTATATGTCTGAATATGGCGGGCATGGTACTTATCGCAATATTCTTCCACCGGCATACCTTCTTTCAAAGCACCGACTTCCGAGGCCGTACCATGTTCATCATTTCCGCAAATATACAAAACTTCATTACCCAGCATTCGCATATAACGAGCATAAACATCAGACGGCAGCAGACAGCCGACCATGTGGCCAAGGTGCGGAATCCCGTTAATATACGGCAAAGCGGAAGTAATCAAGACTTTTGACATATTTACATTTCTCCTTAAAAGACATACAATAACAATTGTTTGGAGTTTACTCTATTTTGCTAAAATCTCAAGCAAAAAGACACAATACGCCACGATTTTTTAGTTAGTGTAAAATATCAAAGGGCGGAGCTTGAAAACCCCGCCTCATCATACTATACTATTTTAATAGAAGGATGATGATTTTAAGAAGATAGATAACTATTCTTAAAACTTTGAGTAAGTTTATCATACCTTATCCTTTCAGTCTATACAGACGGTTGGAAAGGGATAAACCCGCCTAAATTTGCTAAAAGCCTTGACTTTTATACAAAAATAGGTTATCTTTAACTTAGAAATAGGTTAAAGATCGGGTTTAACCCTTTCAAGTTAAATAACGTCCAGTGCGCTAACACCGGACGTTAAATTTTATAGCAATGCAATTTAGAAAAATCAAGAAAAATAAATTTTTAGGATATAGCTGCCGAGACAGTTATGATTTTTTAGCAAGCCTAACTTTTAATCTTTACTTTTATCCCAGCTTCCTATAAAATAATGATTGAAAGTGCGATAGTGCTTTCAGGGCATCGAAAACCCTTTACAAAAACAGTCGTTATGCATAGCGACTTAAAACTTTATATGCCGATTTTCGCTTGAGCGGATGTCGGCTAAATAAGGTTTCGGCCAAATAAG
>CAVGVF010000003.1:30390-48986 GCA_963632615.1 uncultured Eubacteriales bacterium | reverse complement strand
GGGAGAGGTCGAGGCATTAGCCTCGGGTGAGGGGTACTTAAAGGCGTTGCAACAAACACTAAGCCACCGTCCCCAGCACTTCAGCCAACATCCAGACTCGTCATCCTTGGCTTTGAGCGGCAGCTCATTCGCCGAGGATCCAGGATGGTACATCTGCTTAAAAAACTGGTAACAAACAATAAGCCCGCGTCCCCGGCACCCGTCATTGCCGGACGCGTTCCGGCAATCTTGGTTCAACATACTCCTTTTAAATAATACGGCAAATTTATTGACTAAGTTAGTCACTTGCTGCACCAAGATTACCGGAATAAATCCGGTAATGACGTTTAAAAAACGAAAGACAACACTATTTCCCTCTGTAAATTTATCATTATTACATTTCAAATTCTTATACATATTTCTAACTCCGTAAATTGTTACATAAAAACAAAACCCGCTATCAAAAAAGCGGGCGGATGTTAGTAAACCGTACAAAAGCAAACGGCTCGGCTTATTCAGCACATAACCTTATTTAGCCGACATCCGCTCAAGCGAAAATCGGCATAAAAAATTTAAGTCGTTTATGCTCAACGACTGCTCTTGTAAAGGGTTACTACGCCCTAGACAGACTATCGCCTATCCGATATTTACTTTATCCAAGCTCAGCTCAAAAGTAAAGATATTTTTATTTATATGGAATGAAAGTAAAATAAAAATCCCCTTTAGAAAAATACTTTCTAAGGGGTGTTAAAAAAATATAGAAGGAGGTAAAATAACAAATAAAGTTTTTTGCTAAAACCTTTAAAGCATCAACAACCATACTTTCACCGGCTTTTAACAATGTTACGATATTCACTATAATACACTTTTATACCGCAGGTACCAATGCTATTCAGTCTTCCGAGAGGCTTAGCAGGCCTTCCGGAGATACACAGCAGGCGATTTCGATTTCATTCCTGCCGGTGAACTACTTTAAATATAACATCTTTTATAAACGATGTCAATATAAGGTTGCATTTTATTTTATATACATTTATACTATATAAATACGGATAAAATAAAACAAAAAATTCTCATAAAAAGGATATACAATGATTGAAATTCAGGGCAAATATAACACAGCAAAAGTTTTTACCGACACCATAGATGATGTTGCTATAGAACAAATAAAAACTTTATGCAATCAAGCTTTCGTAGAAAACAGCCAAATCCGTATTATGCCGGATGTACATGCAGGAATTGGCTGTACTATCGGAACAACGATGACTATTAAAGATAAAATCGTACCTAATTTAGTGGGTGTTGATATTGGCTGCGGAATGGCAACATACTCATTCAAAGAAAAAAATATAGACCTGCAAAAATTAGATAAATTCATCCATTCTAATATACCTGCCGGTATGAATATACGCGAAACTCCTCATGAATATATAAAAAATATAAATCTGGAGAATCTACGGTGCATTGCTCAAATAAACAAAGAACGGGCTGTTTATAGTCTCGGCTCGTTAGGCGGAGGTAATCATTTTATAGAGTTAGATAAAGATAATGAAGAAAATATATATTTAGTTGTTCATTCCGGCAGCCGATATCTAGGCAAGCAAGTTGCCGAATATTATCAAAATGAGGCTGTAAAAAGATTAAGCGATAATTCTAATTCACGGCAAAAAGAAATTATAGCAAAACTTAAAAAAGAAGGACGTTCATCAGAAATACAAAAAATATTAAAAGAACAGATTATTCCAAATACACCAAAATCATTAGCCTACATTGAACAAGAGCTGTTTACAGATTACATTCACGATATGGCAATAGTGCAAAAGTATGCTGTTTACAATCGTATGGCTATGGCAGAAAGCATTATTAAAGCTATGGATTTGCATATAACAGATTCTTTCACAACTATTCATAACTATATAGATACAGATGCGATGATTCTGCGAAAAGGTTCTGTTTCCGCTCAAAAAGGAGAAAGGTTAATTATCCCTATAAACATGAAAGAAGGAAGTCTAATTTGTATTGGAAAAGGCAATCCGGATTGGAATTTTTCCGCCCCACACGGTGCTGGCAGACTCTATAGCCGAATACAAGCAAAACAAACATTTAATATTGAAGAATTTAAAAATGCCATGCAAGGAATTTATACAACTTCAATCAATCTAGATACTTTAGATGAATGTCCTATGGCTTATAAAAATATGGATGATATAATTAAAAACATCACTCCTACTGCAGAAATTATAAAAATAATCAAACCTATTTATAATTTTAAGGCCAGTGAAATTATTGATAATAAAAAAAGAAAATAAGACATAAACAAGCTGACACCGAAGTAGAATTAGCCAACGCTCTGGTTAATTAACATAAATATGTAGCTTTATATTGACAAAATAGTCAAACTTTGTTATATAAAACTTATATTATTTATTATTAACTTTTTAAATTATTCTTTATGGATACTATGTTTACTATAACTACAAACGGCAAAACTTATTGTGCCTTTTGTACCAGAGAGTTAGCTCAAGATGAGGAATGTCACTGCAGAGGAGCCGAAAAAGCCCGCGCCAAAGCCCAAGAAAAAGCTAAACACGCCGCTTTGAATCTGCCAAATCACAAGTATGACCGTCCTCCGCGTGGTTTACATAAGTAGAATCTGCAATTTAAAAGCGAGGTTACAAAATAGCCCCGCTTTTTTATTTTTTTCCAATCAATACGGCTTTAAAATACCTAAAACGTGCAGATATTTTTAGTTTGACTTTTTGGTTTAGCTCAGATATAAATAAAAAGCCTTGTAGCAGCAACTACTTGGCTTTTTTCCAACAATGGAAAGAAGTTGAACATCCAACTTCCTACCTGATATTGGAAGTATGGCATAAAAACCTCTAAATGTCAAACATTTTTTGATTTTATGCCGGAGTTCAATTTCTTTCCCAACCGCCCTAATGGGCTGAAAGGATGAGAAATGAGCACCACTGTCAAAGTGCTAAGTATAATAATTCTTATACTTAAAATCATCATTATCTTCTTAAAGTAAGATAACATGATGAGGCGGAGATTTCAAGCGTTTTTAACTTATTTTCTCCGCCCTTTGATATTTTTCTATTTAACTGCTTCGGCGCCGGAAATAACATCTATCAGCTCATCGGTAATATTTTCCTGCCGCTCCTGCTGATATTCCAAATTCATCTGTTCCAAACTTTCATCAATGTTTTTTTCAGCGTTTTGCATATTGGTCATACGCGTATAATGCTCCGCCGCCAGCGAATAGTTAAGCTGACTGGCCAAAGCAATGGTTAAATATTCATTCAGCAAGGCGGCAAACATCTGCTTGCGTTCAATCGGAATCAGCGGAAGATTATTTGTCCCCCACGGCTTTTCTTTCAACTTTTGATAAGCGGCAAAATCAAACGGAATAATCTGCTGTTTTTGCAAACTAACCGGTTCATTTTTATTACGCTTATGATACCAAACGCAAACACTTGTAATATGTTCTTTACGGGTTGCCTCGTCTATTTTCATAATCACGGTTTCAGCAATGGTATTCACCATTTTCACCGAATTTGCTACAGCATACTTGGCATAAAGTTTTAGATTGTTTTGCGCCGCCAAACCGCCGATTCTTTTACCGATAGTCAAAAACAGCGTATTTTTAAGCGAAACACCTTGTTTTTTTAAATCAGCCTTGGCTTTATCCAAAATCTCTTTGTTAAACTTGCCGACCATACCGTTATCGGTGCCGATTAAAATTACCAGCTGCTTGCCTTGCTCGGATTTTTCCCCCATGCTCGGCAGCCCGCCTTGTTTAATCAAAGCCTGAAAAGCGTCCTGCAGATTGCGGCGATATTGCGCCAGCGCCGTATTCGCCTGTTCATACTGCAAAATACTGACTGAAGACAGCGCTTTCATTGTGCCGACTATCTCCCGCAAATCCTCCGTAACCTTAATCCGCTTTTTCAACGCTTCAATCGTCATCAGACTTTATCCCCTCACGCTGCAAGGCTGATTTGAAAGCCGAAAGCATTTTTTCCTGTGTTTCAGCCGATAGCTTCTTACGAGCTAAAATATCGGCTACTTCTGCTGAAAATTGCGTTTGCAAAACCTCACGCACAGCTTTCTGCGCTTTCTTATTGTCTTCAGTTGCCAAACCATCAAACAAACCGGCGTTAGTCGCCATAAACACGGCAATCTGCTCCGGCGCTGTCAGCGGTTCAAAGCGGCTTTGCTCCAGCACAGCACGAATAGCTCGCCCGCGGTTGATGCGCTTTTTAGTTTCCTTATCCAGCTGGGTGCCGAATTTGGTAAACGATTCCAACTCTTCAAACTGCGAATAAAACAGTTTCAGCGGGCCAATCAAAGTCTTATACGCCGGCAGCTGAGCATCGCCGCCCACGCGGGAAACCGAACGTCCGGTGTCTATCGCCGGCATAATGCCTTTTTGATACAAATTAGCCGCTAAATAAATCTGCCCATCGGTAATAGAAATAATATTGGTCGGAATATAAGCCGATATATTTCCGGCTTCTGTTGACACAATCGGCAGCGAGGTAAGCGAACCGCCGCCCAATTCTTCGCGCAGATGAGTAGAACGCTCCAGCAAGCGGGAATGAATGTAGAATATATCCCCCGGGAAAGCTTCTCGTCCAGGCGGACGGCGCAGCAGCAGCGACATTTCACGATAAGCACGGGCGTGGTTGGTCAAATCATCATAAACCACCAGCACATCTTTGCCTTGCGCCATAAAATATTCGCCGATAGATGTCGCCGCATACGGAGCTGCATATTGCATACCCGCCGTATCGTTTGCCGCAGCCGCCACAACGATTGTTTGATTCATCACGCCGTATTTTTCCAAATCGGCGATAACCGAGGCTACAGCGGAGTTACGCTGTCCGATAGCGCAATAAATGCAGATAACGCCGGTTTGCTTTTGATTTATAATCGTATCAACGGCAATAGCGGTTTTACCGGTCTGCCTATCGCCTAAAATAAGCTCGCGCTGTCCGCGTCCGATAGGAGTGAACGCGTCAACCGCTTTAATCCCTGTCTGCAAAGGAGTTTGCACCGGCGCTCTATCCATAATCGGATAGGCCTCCATTTCCAACGCGCGGCGCTCGCTGTAGGCTATCGGTCCTTTGCCGTCTAAAGGCTTGCCCAGCGGATTTATCACCCTGCCCAGCAATCCCTCGCCGACCGGAACGTCCAAAACTCGTCCGCTGCGGCGCACTCTGTCGCCCGCTTTCAAACTATCCGGACTGTCTAAAAAGACCACGCCGACAGAATCTTTAGCCAAAGTCTGCACCATTCCCCACACGCCGTTAGGAAATTCCAGCAGCTCTTCCATTTGCGCCTTAGCCAAACCTTTCACAATTGCCGTACCGGCGGAAATAGAATGAATAACACTGACTTCTTCCGTTTTCAGCTCCGCTTTGGTTTGAGCAATTCCCTGCTCTATGGCGGCAAATGTCTTGTCTGTTTTAATCATTTTCTATCCCCTGTTTATTAACTGCTGCACATCATTTTGCATATTCTTTTGAAACTCGTTCATATATGAGGCCAAATTCCAGTCTATCAACTGCTCATCAGCCTGCAGAGCCACGCCGCAAACCAGC
Organism: uncultured Eubacteriales bacterium; assembly: GCA_963632615.1. Lineage (GTDB taxonomy): Bacteria > Pseudomonadota > Alphaproteobacteria > RF32 > CAG-239 > RUG410. The sequence continues at coordinate 43,398 of CAVGVF010000003.1, read as the reverse complement.
TTTTTATCAACTTCAAATTTGAATTTTGTTTCTTCCGGCAATTCCAGCTGCACCCGCAAAAAATCTTTTACTTTTTGCTTTTGCTCAGCCGAAATTTTTTGCGCCGAACGAACAAACAGCTGTTTTTTATTTTGATAAGCCGCGGCAAACTCTTGTTTTTTACGAACCGGCAAAGCGCTTATTTTTTCTTTGAGCTTGTCTATCATCAAATCGTTCAGCGAAACATCAGCCATTTGTTTCAGCGCACCGTCGGCAAGCTTGTTGAAATGTTCCAAAATCAAATTCTGCATAGCCAGTTCAAATGTCTTCTGTTCGCCGGCTAAACGCTGTTTCCATTGGCTTTTATCAGCTTCAAACTGCGCTTTTGCCTCATTTGCCAATTTTTCTGCCAAAACGGCGGCTTCCGCACGGGTTTGACTCAAAATATTTTGCTTTTGAGCATCAATTTCCGCCATTTTCTGCTTGCATTCCGCCTCTAAGCGCAAAGCCTCTTTATGTGAAGAAGCCGCTTTTTTCAGCTCACGTTCAATAAACTTCTGCCGCTCGTCAACCGCTTTCAGCACCGGCAAATATAAAAAGCGGCGCAGCAAATACAACAGCAGCAGCAGATTAAACATCTGAGCAAAAAATGTAAACAAATCAATACTCATCAACTTTTCCTAAAATATAACTATTGAGCCTGTGCGATTGCATAATTCCAAAACGGATTGGCGTACAACACCAAAAACGCAATCAGCAAAGCGTACAAAGCTGTGGTTTCCACCATGGCAATCGCCACAAACATTGTGCTGCGAATACGGCTGGATTCATCCGGCTGCTGCGCCATAGCCGTCAAAGCAGAGGCGGCAACGCGTCCCTCGCCCAAGGCCGAACCGATACTGCCGATACCCATACATATACAAGCTCCCAAAACCGAAAATGCTCCGATTAAAGTAATTGCATCCATTATTTTTCTCCTTTTTCTAAATGTGATAAATTATTTTCCGGCACAATTTCGCCCTGCACGCTGGACGAATAAACCACCGCCAGCAAAGCGAAAATATAAGCCTGAATAGACCCGGTTAAAAGTCCCAAACTCTGCATGCTCAGCGGTGCAATCAGCGGAATAAAAGCGCTTAGAATGCTCACAAACATAACTCCGCTCAGCATATTGCCGAACAAACGCAATCCCATGGCAAAGGTTGAGAAAAACTCGCTGAAAATATTCATCGGCAGCATTAAAGGCATAGGTTCTATAAATTTCTTTAAGTATCCCTTTAAGCCGGCGTTTTTAACCGAAAAATACGGTATCGCCAAAAACACAACCGCCGCCAAAGCCATTGTGGTGCTGAGAGAGGCCGTCGGTGCGCGGAACCACGGAATAACTGTCAGCAGATTGCAAACCAAAATAAAGCCAAACAGCCCCATAGCCAGCCCCAAATATTGATTGGTTTTGGAGCCGCTGATTTCATTAGCCTCTTTTTGCAGCCACAATACCAGCGCTTCCAGCGCCACTTGCAGCCGCGAAGCCTTACGCTCGTACGACAGATTTTTAGTAGCCAGACGGCAGCACAAAACTATTAAAGCAATTACCAGCCAGCTGTTGAATATGGTTACATTTATTCCGACATCGCCGATTTTAAACAGGACTATTTTATCATAGCTGTCCAGCCCGATTTGCCGTCCGGCAAGCGGAATATCCCACCAACGCGAAAAGTCAAATTCAAACATCGCCATCTTTTTTTTGCTCCTCGTCAAATTTAACAATCCGCCCTTTTTCGCGTGCCATTATCAGCATTTTAGTGATGAAAAAAACTAAAACATACAGCAAAACCACCGCCGGATTATGCTGTGCTATCAGGACCAGCACGCCGAAAAACAGCAAAATACGCAGCAAAGCCACGCTTGCAAATAAACGCACTTTATGTGTGACTACGCTTAAATGATTCAAACTCCAGCGCAGGCTCTGAAAATAAACTACGCCGACCAACGCTCCGCATAACGGCGCCGCAAACATCTGCCACAGCGCCATTTGCCGCCACATCTGCATCAAATAAGAGTCAGCGCCCATTTTTTTCTCCTTGCTTTAAGCTTTCGGCTGTTCTTTGCTCGTTCTTTTCTATTTTCGCCTCTTCATTTTTTATCCAATAATAAGCATTGGCCAAACCCCAGACAAAACCTAAAAACAGCAGGCTCAAGCGCCAAGAAAAACCGACTGAAAAATGTTTGTCAAGCCAGCCGCCGCAGAACACTCCCAGCAAAATCGGTACAATAATCACACCGCCCAGCGAGGCTATCATGCCAAAATTGGCGTTCCAGCGCTGCTGTCTGCGGGTTTTAAGCTGCTGGGCCTTTTTAATCAGCGTGTTGCGGATTTCTTTTTCCGCTGTATCGTCAAAATCATCAGCCATTTTCATCTCCTTTGAGTTTGCCGAACCCGCGCACCAAGCCAAGTTCCAAACGAGCCATCGCCAAATTAAGCTCTTTGCGGCGCTCTTCATTTTCTTTAAAATCATTTCTGATAACCAGCGAAAGAGTGTCAAGAGATTTGCTGATTACGGCGTTTTGCACGCTCATAGTTACGTTTTGCCCTTTTTTTACCACAATCCCGCGGTGACAAGCCACATAACTTTCAGCATTATTTTCATCGGTATACCGCACTATATTCGGTTTCATCGCCGCCACAAAATCAACATGCTTCGGCATCAGCGTATAAAAGCCGTTCAATGTTTCGAACGTGACTTTCAGCGCTTTTGTCTGCAAAACCGTCCCCAGAGGCGAACAAACCGTCAGCTGCATCAGGCGTTCTCCTCTGCCATAGCTTTTTCATAAGCTTCTTTTTTATCTTTAGTCTTGGCAATAACTTCATCAATATCGCCGACCATGAAAAAGTCATTTTCCGAAAGATAATTAAATTCGCCCGAAAGTATGCGCTCGCAGCCCTCTATGGTCTTTTGCAAATCCACCGAACGCCCTTCCATGCCGGTAAATTGGTAGGTAGTATAAAACGGCTGCGTCAAAAAACGCTCCAATTTACGCGCGGTCAGCACGGTTTGCTGGTCGTGTTCCGGCAGCTCGTCAAATCCCAGCATAGCGATGATGTCTTTTAATTCCTCATATTCGGCCAAGCATTTACGCACCGCCACGGCAACTTTATAGTGGCGTTCTCCCACAATCAGCGGTGTCAGCATATTAGACGAAGACGCCAGCGGATCTACCGCCGGATACAGCCCCTGCGCCGCGCGGCTGCGGGAAAGCACAATGCTGGAAGACAAATGCGCGAAAGTATGCACGGCCGAAGGGTCGGTAAAGTCATCGGCCGGCACATAAACCGCCTGAATAGAAGTGATTGCCGCGTCTTTAGTTGAAGAAATACGTTCCTCCAGCGCCGCGATATCTGTTCCCAAAGACGGCTGATAACCCACGCGGGACGGAATTTGCCCCAGCAAAACCGAAACTTCCGAACCGGCCTGCACAAAACGGAAAATATTATCAATCAGCAGCAAAACATCTTTCTTTTCCTTATCGCGGAAATATTCCGCCATGGTCAAACCGGTCAAAGGCACGCGGAAACGCACCCCCGGAGCCTCGTTCATCTGCCCGAACACCATCACGGTTTTCGGCAAAACTCCGGCGTCTTTCATTTCACGATACAGCTGTTCACCCTCGCGGGAACGCTCGCCCACGCCGCAAAAAATACTTGCGCCCTCATAGCGTCCGACCATATTGTTAATCAGCTCGGTAATCAGCACGGTTTTGCCCACGCCGGCGCCGCCGAACAATCCGGCTTTGCCGCCGCGCTCCATCGGCGCCAATAAATCAATAGCTTTAATACCGGAAATAAAAATTTCCGAACTGGTCTGCCGGTTTTCCAAAGGAATCGGCTCGGCGTGAATCGGCTGTTTAATTTCTGCCTGCAGCGGTTCGCCGTTATCTATCGGCTGTCCGAAAATATTAAACATCCGCCCCAAAACTTTATCGCCGACCGGCACTTCTATTTGATGTCCCTCGTCCACAACTTCAGTTTGGCGGGCAATTCCCTTAGTTGAGCCCATAGCCAGAGCGCGTACGGTTTTTTCATCAATATATCCTTGCACTTCCGCTGTCAGCGAACCGATTTTCAATTCATTATAAATAGCCGGAAGCTGTTTTGAAAACTCCGCCTCAATCACGCTGCCGTTGACAGACGTCACAAATCCGACATTCTTTTTTTTCGCCATTTTTTAATCCTTTTATATATCACGATTATAAATAATCGCTTTTACCGGCATTTCATCTTTTCAAAATAGCAAAATAAAGATTAACTTTGTCTTAATCCAAAGTCTATACATACCAAAGTTATAAAAAAATCAGTCATCATGGCGGCGACGGAACAAGGTGTCAAACACTTCCGGCTTATATCCGGTATAGAGCTGCTGCGGAACAATGGCGTAGGGCGGGCGTTTTTCCGGCTTTTTCTTTTTATACTCTTCATAATAAATATATTTAGGCTTGGTTTCAGCTATTACCTTGTTGATGTCAAACGGTTCAGTATAATGAAAATATTTATTGTCAAGCTCCCCCATATAGCTCCAAGAAAACCAGTAATAATGCGGATTTTTATTAAAAATTCCGAAAGGAATCCCCGGCAGTCCCAAAACTATATCATCCGGTGTAGTGTTTTGTGCGATATGCGTTGAAACCTGCAGCACCTTAAGCGTATCAATCTCATCCGGCACAATACCCTCAAACAGCCAGAATTTGCCGCAGCAAATCAACAAAACCGGCAGCGCCAACCACGCTGTCCATTTTTTAGCGTTATAGATTTTGGCGCAGATCATAGCTATCAGCACCGCATTATATAAAATCAGAATTTTAAAGTAGTACATCCACATAGAAATATACAAGGTGCGGAGTGCGAATTCTACAGCATACATTATAAGCAAAATTGCCGTATATCGGTCAGGCTTTTTCAGCAGCAGATAAACAGCCGCAGCGGCGCCCAAAGCCAAGACGCTGTATAAGTCGCTGAATTCATGGATTCTTCTGTTCCGGATATGTTCTAAAATATGCGAATTCAGCAGCCAGTTTGTTTCAAAATAGCGCTGTACATTGCCGCAAACAAGCAGATATATTCCAAACAAAACTAAAGGCGTCAGCAGCCACGGCAGCGCTAAGGCAATATTTTTCCAGTTGAGTTTTTTGGTTGCCAGCAGATAAATTCCGTATAGTCCCAGCGGCAAAATTAAAAAAATTATGGTTTGTAAAAATAAAAAACCGACTGCCCAGCTCAGTGCTGCATAATTGAGATATTTTTGCTTTGTATCGCGCAAAAATGCAAAGAAAAAGTATAAGCCGATAAAGAAAAACAACTGCATAAACGCATCCGGCTTAAACTGTACCATGGCATCCATTGCCGTATTGCTGAAGCAGAAAATATTTATAGCCAGCAGCGCGGCGATTTTATTGCTCCAAAAATCTTTTATCAGCCGATATATAACATATAGCGTCAGCAAAGATACGGCGGCGATAATACAGCGGATATATAAAAATACTAAGACATTGCCGCTGAAAAATCCGACCAACGGAGCAAACATATACCACATCAGAGGGTTGTGATGCTCAAAAAAATCGGTATACGGAATATAGCCCTGCCATATCAGCCAAGAAGCGTGAATATGCTCCAAATCATCGCCCATGGCGCGGCGGCTAATGAAAATTGAGGCAAAAAGATATATAATATTTATTGCCAAAAAGAACCATAATAACCGTGTAAGCGTTTTTTCTTTCATCTTTCACCTCAAATTTATTTTCTTATCAAAGGGCGGGGAATTAAAGATAAAAATACTTGAAACCCCGCCTCATCATACTATTTCATTAACAGAATGATGATTTTAAGTATAAGAATTATTATACTTAGAACTTTGATTATATCGTTCATCTCTTTCCTTTCAGCGGTAAAAAACCGCAGTTAAAGGAAGTTGAGAACTTTAGCCAATTTTATTTAAAGTCATTGACAATAAATTAAAATTGTGCGATACTGTAACCAGTTGAGGAAGTTACAGGCAAGTTTCAACTTCCTAATGTTACAAAGTCCGGTTGCTGTCTACAGCCGGCTTTTTTGTTATATATGAATTGGAAAAATAATCAAGTCAAAATCTCAAAGGGCGGAGCTTGAAAACTCCGCCTCATCATACTATACTATTTCATTAACAGAATGATGATTTTAAGCAAATGAATAATAATGCTTAAAACTTTGATTAAGTTTATCATACCTTATCCTTTCAGTCTATACAGACGGTTGGAAAGGGATAAACCCTGCCTAAATTCGCCGTGTTTTGACATTTAGTCTTGACTTTAAAGCAAAAATAGGCTATATTTAACTCAGAAAGAAGTTAAAATGTGGGTTTAACCCTTTCAGTGTTAAAATAACGTCCAGTGTTCGCGCACCGGACGTTGAATTTTATATCAGCATTATTTTTCAAAAGCAAGCTAAAATCTCAAAAGCTGTAATATACTGGTTTTACATCATCATATTCATTTGACTTTTAGGAAATTTATCTATATACAAAAATAGTCCGGTGGACTAGACCGGACGTAATTTTAATTTAGAAAGGGGTTAAACCACACCTTTAACCAATTCCTAAGTTAAAGGTAACCTATTTTTAACTTAATGTCAAGTTTTAAATAGGTGCGGTTTTTCCCCTTTCCAACAGAGAAAGGTAAAAAAATGACGATAATTAAGTTAATTATTATCATTCGGAAATTCCGAATTTACATTTCTATCAAACGATAGTTTTGTTTGGGCGGCGGGAGCAATTCCGCCGTTCTGTCAAAGCAAATAATAAATCAAAAGCAAGCTAAAATCTCAAAAGCTGCAATATACTAATTTTACATCATCATATTCATTTGACTTTTAGGAAATTTATCTGTATACAAAAATAGTCCGGTATAGGAGACCGGACGTAATTTTAATCTGAAAGGGGTTAAACCGTTTCTTTAACCATCTTCTAGGTTAAAGATAGCCTATTTTTGTATAAAAGTCAATACTTTTATCAATATAGGTGCGGTTTTTCCCCTTTCCAACAGAGAAAGGTAAAAAAATGACGATAATTAAGTTAATTATTGTTATTCGGAAATTCCGAATTTACATTTCTATCAAACGATAGTTTTGTTTGGACGGCGGGAGCAATTCCGCCGCTCCGGCAAAGCAAACAAAAAGGAGATAATATGCAAAAAATCATCAAAGTTGCTGCGGGGATAATCACTTGTCAAAATCATGTTCTGATAGCGCAGCGCAAGCACGGCAAGCAAATGGAATATAAGTGGGAATTTCCGGGCGGCAAGCTTGAGCAGGGCGAAACTTTTGAGCAGTGTTTGGCGCGCGAGCTGATGGAAGAAATGCGCCTGCCCATCACAGTCGGTGAGCATTTTATGGATTCGGCTTTTGACTATGATTTTGGGCGCGTTGAGCTGCATTGTTACTTTGCGAGCTGCCAAAGCGAGGAGATTCCGGCTTTATACGAGCACGAGCAATATAAATGGGTGCATTTAAACGACCTGAATCAATATGACTTTGCGCCGGCCGACCAGCCGATTATCGAAGCCTTGGCCGCCCTCAAAAAATAGCCCCCAGCTACCGCCGCAAAATAGCCCTCAAAAAATAGCCCCCAACAAACCGCCAACCAATCCCCTCCTCAACCATATTTAACCAAAAATTTACGGAAAATATGCTACGAATTGTTACAGAAATATGAAGAATCGCCCGCATTGCTATTTTCTGCTGGTTATGTGGGATTTTTTGTGGTACTTTATAATTAGAGAAAAACCGAAGATTTTGAGGTAAGGTTATGTATATATGGATTTTATTGGCAACGATTATGGTGGCGCTGAGTTTTCTCAACACCTCGCCGCGAGAGGACAAGGCCTCGGTATTTACCGAGATAAAGGCCGCGACTGTTGCCAACCGCTTTCGGGCGGAGCATATTGCGTTTTTGCGCAGCACGGAGTGCCAAATGCTCTACCGCGCGAGCAGCGGAGAATATGACAAGCCGGTTATCATAGATCCAGACTTCAAAGATGAATATACCTCGTTCAAAGACAACTTGCCGGTTGGCTATGACATGGCCGACAACATCGCCGACATCACACATACCATTTATTGTTTTGACAAAGATATAAACGCGCACAGCTATGATGAAAACACGGGTAAAACCTACTATGACAACCCGCGTTTAGCAGGCTGCGGCAACAGTGACTATAAATATGCTATTTCTTTTGCCCAAATACCGGATCGCTGGCTTTCTAAAGAAAAGATGAAAATTAAATATGTTCAGGAAGACGGCTCCGAAGTTGACGAAGAAATTGTTACCCCGCTGCCAAACTTTATCAACTACCTTTCAAAAGAGCTGAGCGGAGTGAAAAACATGGGCTGGATGTGGTGCGGCCACAGCGGCTGCCACTTGGTGGGACGCTCGTCTTTGCAGTCCAAATACTATAAAAAAAGCAACACTAAAAATTCGCAGCTGAAATATTTGCAGTTTACATTTCCTGATGCTTTTGACGACCCGACTTGGGATCCTTCGGTACTGTTCTGGCAATATTGCCGTGCCGGAGTGCCATGCCTCTTTGCCTTTGATAGATATAAAAATTCTGATACCGGTTTACATTGCAAAGCGATGAAAGCCAACAAATCAATATAAGGAGAACGCCGATGAAACGCCGTAATATGTCAAAATCCATTGCCCAGAAAGGCGGCTTAATGATAGAAGCCTTAGCCATGCTGGGACTAATCGCCGTTGTGACGCCGACCATGTATAAAAAGTCGGCCGAGCGCACCATGGAAGTGGAAGATATCAACACCGCCTCCACCATCCGCACGATTATGAACGCGGCCAACGACTTTGTGGGCGCCAACTATTCAACCATTATCAGCGATATGGAACACGCTTCCGGCGATGCAAAAAAATACCGCAAAGTGACTTTTGACCAGATAAGCAGTTATCTGCCGTATGGTTTCAATATGAAAAAGGCGCTGTATAACTACGGCGATCCGGAAATTGCCATTGCCCGCAAAGATAACAACCTGACGGCGTTTGTGCTGTTTCCGGCCAAAGCTAATGCCGACAACGGCATCGGACAAGAGCGCACCTCGCGTATTGCTTCGCTGGTGGGCTCAAGCGGCGGTTTTGTGACCGAAAAAGGCAAAACGGCGCGCGGTATCGGCGGCGTCTGGAAATTGGACGAAGACGATTATAAAGGCGTTTTCCCAACCAATGCCACCAAGGCAGAAGAGTATTCCATCGTGACGGCTTCGGCGGATACTATTAACTCGGCCACCAATAACGAAGTTGATATGGATAAATATCTGCAGCGCGGACGCGACGCCGGCGACACCGACAACTCCAGCCTGTGGAAAAACACCATGCGCACGGATTTGTATATGGGCGACACTCCAAATGAAAACGATGTTTATAACAATGATGACGATAAAGGCAAACACAGCATTCGCAACGTTAGGAGTATGATTATCGGCGCTGAATACGCTAACGGAACAGAAGCAACTGATGATGACCACGATTATGGTTTATATATAACTGGCGATAAACCAAATACATATATTGGAGGTTCTATATACGCTGCAGCTGAAAACTTTTTTGTTGACGGCAATAGACTTAATTTTGGTCGAAAAAATTTTGGAGAACTTCCTAATAATGAAGATTTTAATTTCTCTATACAGCAAAACGGCGACACCAGCACCAGAGGACAACTGACTGTAGATAAGAATGTATATTTAGCCAATGCTTCTCCTGATACAACAGCAATGACTGCTGGTTGGGATGATGTAAAGATCGGTAATCTTGGAAATGGCTACGCTATACAAGCTGATGCAGGACGCATGAAAGGACGAGGGAACGCCTATTCTGGACACGTATCAATTATAGATCCAAATATTGCTGATTTTAACGGCTTTACAAGTAGTTTACCAGGAATCAGCTCAATGGAAGACAACCGTATAGTTTTAATGAATGAAGGTTACACACAATTGCCGGATGGGACTGCAGTTCCTGAAATAAAATATACAGAAGGCGGAAAACCGACATTTCCGGTTCGTATTGGCTCAAATGCTGAGGTAGAAGGTGTATTGGCAGCAGGCCAGCTTGATACTCAAAAACTGCGTACAGCTTCGCTTTCTGTCGGTTCTGAAAACATTGACGATGAAAACAAATGGATGACTGTGGATGCTGATGGTGTGTTGATTGCCAACCCAGAAAACCGAGAAGCTGTATATGATGATACAAGCGGCAAATTAACCTCCGATAAATCCAGTACCCGTGTAAACATCAACAAAGACCAAATCGCCTTGAGTGTTGATTCTACGCCTCAATCAATAACTAATCCTAGAGGACAAGAAGAATCTGATCATAGCACTAAATTAGTTTTAGATAAAAGCAAAGCAAATATTTCTTCCCGAGATATCAACATAATAGCTAATAGCTATCCTAATGATCACGATACCAATCACGTAACAGTAAGTGGTAATGCAACAATAATCCAAGCAATTCTAGATTCCGATGAAGAAAATGAATACCCATTTGAAAATAATTTACAATCGGATACACTTGTATTAAGAAATTCATTTATGCAGGCTTGGATGCAAGATGATGAACTAACTATAGGACCTAGAGCAGGATGGGGAGAAAAAATACTAGATAAAAATGCTCCAGGCTACCCTGTTCGAACCCGCTTCAATGGAGGCTCTGTAGATGTAGAAAACACAAACTTTAACGTCTACACAAAAGATGATGCAGCGTCTAAACAAGTATTTAGCGTAAGAACAGAACGAAACAATGATAATATACAAAGAAACTCTCCTAAAAATACCTATGCGGATAACTATGACGTTACGATGCACGGCAAGGTGTTGATTACCAACGAAGAAGGCGGTAAAGTCGCCGCCGGCGCCACCGATGCTGAAACTACTAATAAAGCCCACAAGCTCATCAGTATTGGCGGAAACGAAATCCAAACTGATGCCGGTATCAATATTATACAACGCGGAGATACAATAACAAACAATCATCAAAATATTTTGACTATTGAACAAGGTGCTACACATGCTAGAACAGAAAATAGCAATTACAATACTGAAAATAACACAAACATTGATGATGGTACTATTTATATCCGCAAAGGTTTTGTTGAAATCCACGGCGGAGACGTTACTGATAACAGCAAAATAGGCGCGTTTGACGGTAAAGGTGTTTTAGCTGCATCTCGCTTTGTTGCAAACAACTCTCCTTACACTGGAGACAATGGTGAAACAATACCGAAATTTTTAAATACAACAGATTATGATGGAAGCAGTACAAATAGATATGACACCTATATGGTAAATCCGGCTTATACCTCGGTTATGCACGATATCAAACTGACTACCCGCGGCGGAGCACGTTTGAGCGATGTTTTGCCGGACTTTATCAATAAAGGTATTTATGTGGTAAATAACACCGTAGAAGAAAAAGATAGTCCAGATTTTGAATATAATGCCGATAATTTAAACTATAGTGGCAACGAATACGGTACTTACTTTAAAATAGCACAAGACTCAAAACTAGACAAAGACTTAGACTTAGCCGGTACAGATGCTTGGGCTTCGCCGTTCTTGGGTGTGGTTCCGGCTCCGCAATGCCCTCCTGGATATGGCCGTGTGATTACCTTAACTCCGGCAAGCTTCCAAGTCGGTCAAGCCGGTAAACTAATGCAAACTAACCCTCTTGCTGACGTAGCAGGTGCATATTATGTAGTACCTAATGACGGCAGTTCAACCCAACTTAAAGATTCTGTCAACGATTTGAAACTTGCTTATGAACAGGTTGGTGTAAGTGGAACAATAAAAGATAGTAATAATCAAGATATTTATATTAGCTCTGATAAAGTAGCAACAGCAAAATATGTGCTTACCTCATTTTCAGATACAGCGACAACGCAGCCAGTTGTTCCGTTGACATTCCAGCAAAGCACTTGGCTGAAATCTGTAGTTAAACCTATGATAAAAGACGGATACCCGCAAGGTTGGGCTGCTATTATGGGCTTTATCTATCCGTCAAGTTTGTATAATGGAGCTAAAGAGGCGGCAAATAAAGATTTTTTAATTGCGGCATCAACTTCTTCCTACTGGAACTTATTTCCTGTTGTCAGAGGTTCTTTGGAAGGATATGCTACAGTTTACTGCTACTTTGACCGTACAAATTCTGTAACAACCGATTATAAAACTGGTACCTATGAAGAATATGTAGATTCATATTCTTATATGAAAGATATGAACAATGTACCAAGCGATTATAGTAAAGTTGACAGCGATGGAAAAGGTACATACTTAAAACGTCTAAATGATCCAAATATGAAATACGATGAAGTATGGTAAAACGCTCGGGCAGGAGTTTTCTTACCCCTCCTGCCCTTCCTCTCGTCTTTTATCGTCATTGCCGGACATGACGCACAGTCCGTTCCGGCAATCTTGTCTGAACCGGCACTTATGCAATAATATGGCAAATTATTTGACTAAGTAAGAGACTCGCCGCCCCAAGATTCACGGGACAAGCCCGGTGATGACTGGTGTAAAAAACGAGAGGAAGAATTAAACCTCGCCCCCTGCGGGAGAGGTCGAGGCACAGCCTCGGGTGAGGGGTATTCAAAACAAGCAACACACACAAAGCCCCCGCTTCTTACCGTCATTGCCGGACTAGTTCCGGCAATCTTGTCTGAACCGGCACTTATGCAATAATATGGCAAATTCCTTGACTAAGTAAGAAACTCGCTGCCCCAAGATTCACGGGACAAGCCCGTGAATGACTGGTGTAAAAAACGAGAGCAAGAATTAAACCTCGCCCCCTGCGGGAGAGGTCGAGGCGCCAGCCTCGGGTGAGGGGTATTCAAAACAAGCAACACACACAAAGCCCCGCCTCTTACCGTCATTGCCGGACGCGTTCCGGCAATCTTGTCTGAACCGGCACTTATGCAATAATATGGCAAATTCTTTAACTAAGT